>JAHDRO010000044.1 GCA_018433265.1 Bacteroidales bacterium | reverse complement strand
ACGGAGTCGGAGTATCTTGTGTAAATGCACTTTCCTCCCATCTAAAGGCCGAGATCTATCGAGACGGAAAGAAATATGTTCAGGAATATTCCAAAGGTATCCCGCTATATCCGGTAAAAGTTGAAGGAGAATCAGAACAAACTGGCACTACTATCACATTTAAGCCTGATCAGGAAATATTCACAATGGGAACAGTATACAACTATGAGATCCTTGCTACCAGGCTTAGAGAACTTGCCTTTTTGAACAAAGGTATCAGGCTCACTCTTACTGACTTAAGAGACAATCCCATAGATTCCGACAATAATGGTAACGGAAACGGTGAAGACACAAATAGTAATACTAATAAAACAGAAGTGTTCTATTCAGAACTTGGCCTGTTAGAATTTGTTCAATACCTCGACGGTACAAGAGAAAAGTTAACAGATAAACCTATTTATCTTGAAAACGACAAAAGTGGCATTCCGATTGAAATTGCTATGCAGTATAATAACGGTTTTACAGAAAATGTTCACTCATATGTCAATAACATCAATACTATTGAGGGAGGCACACATTTGAGCGGATTTAGAAGAGGTCTTACAACCACTCTTAAAAATTACGCCGACAAAACCGGGATGCTTTCAAAATTGAAGTTTGACATAGATGCCTCTGACTTTAGAGAAGGACTAACTGCTATAATATCTGTAAAAGTTCAGGAACCTCAATTCGAAGGACAGACAAAAACCAAACTTGGCAATCCTGAGGTAATGGCCTCTGTATCACAAGCCACTACTACAGCTCTCGAAAATTATCTTGAAGAGAACCCGAAAGACGCAAAAGCTATAATTGACAAAGTCATACTTGCAGCAACAGCAAGACACGCTGCCAGAAAAGCCAGAGAGCTTGTTCAGAGAAAAACTGTAATGTCAGGATCAGGCCTGCCTGGTAAATTGGCTGACTGTACTGACCGGGATCCATCAAAATGTGAATTGTTCCTTGTCGAAGGAGATTCTGCCGGCGGTACTGCTAAAACCGGTCGTGACAGAATGTTCCAGGCAATTCTTCCACTCCGAGGAAAAATTCTCAATGTTGAGAAAGCTATGGAGCATAAAGTTTTTGAAAGCGAAGAAATCAGAAATATTTATACAGCTCTTGGAGTAACTGTAGGAACTGAAGAAGACAGTAAGGCACTTAACCTCACAAAACTGCGATATCACAAAGTTATAATTATGACAGATGCAGATGTTGACGGAAGTCATATAGCCACACTTATTCTTACTTTTTTCTTCAGGTACATGCAGGATTTAATAAAAAAGGGCCACGTATACATAGCCACACCTCCTTTATATCTTGTCAAAAAAGGCAAACAGGAGCAGTATTGCTGGACAGAAGAAGAAAGAAAAGCAGCAATAGAAAAACTGGGAGCAGGAAAGGAATCGGGACTGCATATTCAGAGATACAAAGGTCTTGGAGAGATGAATGCCGTTCAACTCTGGGACACAACTATGAATCCAGAGACCAGAATTTTGCGGCAGGTTGATATTGAGAATGCTGCAGAAGCAGACAGAATATTTTCAATGCTGATGGGGGACGACGTGCCGCCAAGAAGAGAATTTATTGAAACTCACGCAAAATACGCCAACATCGATGCCTGATACAGACAACATTAAGCTGATTTCATTATTTCTGCTGCTCTTGACATTTTCTGTTGCAATCTCAGCAGAGGGTAAATCAAAAAAACGTGATTTTCCTTTTTTGCCTGTAAGGCCTGTTCTTCTTTTGCCTGAAATACCTGTTGCAGTTCCAGACTACTCAGGCGACATCTTTGGGCTTAATTATTCAAAGCCTATTCCGGAACTCATAGATTTTGAAAGGTGCAATGAGTTTTCAGATATACCTGAAGAGTATGACATTTGGAGTGATACCAAAATAAACCCGTACCAGGTCGATCTTGTAGATATGAAAGATACCATAATACTTGACCTGTCCGGATACTTTCCTCCATCATCCAAATACGTAACTTCCAATTTTGGATTCAGAAAATGGAGATATCACTACGGGATAGATCTAAAAGTGATGAAAAACGACTCTGTATACTGTGCTTTCGATGGTGTTGTCAGATTGACCAAATACGATAGAAGAGGATACGGCTATTATGTACTTGTCAGACACTTCAACGGTCTTGAAACTCTTTACGGTCATCTTAATAAGATTCTTGTAAATCCTGGAGATACTGTGTCTTCCGGGGGCATTCTTGGTCTGGGCGGGAGTACCGGCAGATCTACCGGCTATCATCTGCATTTCGAAACGAGATATCTGGGCAATCCAATTAATCCGAACGATCTTATCAACTTTGACACACAAAGTGTCTCAAGTGAAAAATACAAGCTTTCAGCTCAAAATTTTTTATACAAAAAAGAAATCTCAAAGAGGCGCTATTGGACAATACGTAGTGGAGACACTCTCGGTAAAATTGCCATGAAAACAGGTGTCTCAGTTTCAAAACTTTGCGCTCTCAACGGGATCAGGAAGAATACAATACTCAGAATAGGAAGAAAATTAAGATATACATAAAATTAAATAAATCAAATGGACATTTTTGACAGAATAAACAATGATGAAGGAGGTCCTCTTGGACAATACAGAAGCAAGGGCCATGGTTATTTTACTTATCCCAAGCTAGAAGGACCCATACAACCTAAAATGATTTTTGACGGAAAAGAGGTTCTTGCATGGACATTCAACAATTACCTTGGTTTGGCAAATGATCCTGAAGTCAGAAAAGTTGACGCAGAAGCCGCTGCACAATGGGGACTTGGTTATCCTATGGGTGCACGCATAATGTCCGGACACACAAAATATCATGAACAGCTTGAAAGAGAACTTGCTGATTTTGAACTCAAAGAAGATGCCTTTCTATTTAATTTTGGATATCAGGGAATGGTTTCAACAATAGATGCGCTTGTTAACAGACATGATATAATTGTTTATGATTCAGAAGCCCACGCATGTATAATGGATGGAGTCAGACTCCACATGGGGCAGAGAATTGTTTATCCTCACAACAATATAGAAAAATGTGAAAAAGCTCTGATTAGAGCTACCAAACTGACAGAAGAGACAGGGGGCGGAATCTTGCTTATTACTGAGGGTGTCTATGGAATGACTGGAGCATTAGGGATACTCGACAAAATAGTGGAACTCAAAAAAAAGTATCAATTCAGGATTCTCATTGATGACGCCCATGGATTTGGAGTAATGGGAGCTAATGGCAGGGGTACATCCGAGCATTTTAATGTTATGGATGACATTGACCTCTACTTTGGAGCATTTGCAAAATCTATGGCCTCAATAGGCGGCTTTGTCGCCGGACCAAGAAATATCATCAACTATTTACGTTACAACGCCCGTTCTCAAATTTACGCAAAGGCTCTTCCAATGCCTTTTGTTATAGGTAATTTGAAGCGTCTCGAGCTCATCCGTACAAGACCTGAACTTCGCGAAAAGCTTTGGACTATTACAAGAGCACTGCAGAACGGACTAAGAGAAAGAGGATTTGATATAGGTGAGGCAGAAGCTTGTGTTACTCCTGTTTTCATTAAAGCCGGCGTTGTTGAAGCAACTAACATAATCATTGATCTTAGAGATAATTATAAGATCTTTTGCTCTGTAGTAGTTTATCCCGTAGTTCCTAGAGGCGTGATAATGTTTAGGATTATTCCTACAGCAATGCATTCTCTTGATGATGTTCAATACACGCTTGATGTATTTTCCAAAATTGCCGTGAAGCTCAAAAACGGTGCATACAAAGGTGCTGAGATTGAGAATAAGGCAATTGAATAAAAATAATCTTTTCTTGCTTTAATGTTTGAGTTGAAAGACAAAGTTATTATTGTGACCGGAGCCACTTCGGGGATTGGTCTGGCTGCCGTTAAAGCTTTTGCATCCGAAGGTGCAAAAGTTGTCATGGCAGCCAGACGATTAGACAAATTGCTCGAAATTGAGAAACAGTTGTCAGGAGTTACCGAAACACTTGTAGTCAAAACTGACGTGTCACTCGAAGAAGATTGCAAAAATCTCGTTGAACAGACGATTAAACGATTCAGTAGAATAGATGTACTTGTAAACAATGCAGGGATATCTATGAGAGCACTTTTTATCGATTTAGACCTTTCGGTTATCAAAAGATTGATGGATGTAAATTTTTGGGGTACAGTATATTGTACGAAATATGCTTTGCCCTATATTTTAAAAAACCATGGTTCTATTATTGGAGTGATATCAATTGCCGGTTTTAAAGGTCTACCAGCTCGTACAGGCTACTCTGCATCAACATTTGCAATTTATGGCTTTCTCGAAACTCTCAGAATAGAACATTTAAAAGACAATCTGCATGTAATGATTTTTGCTCCAGGGTTTACTGCATCAAATATCAGAGAAGAAGCACTTGTCTCCGACGGGAGCCGACAGGGAGAAACTCCAAGAGATGAATCATCGATGATGACGGCAGAAGATTGTGTCAAACATTTGATTAAGGGCATAAAGAAACGAAAATCCCAAGTTATTTTGACACCAATTGGTAAACTTACAGTACTTATTAATAAATTCTTTCCCCGTTTGGTAGATAGACTTGAGTACAACTACATGAAAAAAGAACCAGATTCTCCGTTAAAATAATCTTATATTTTAAGAACTGACTTAATATTCTCTACAATTTTGGAAGAAAGCAGTGTTCGTGCCTGAATACTTGCCCATCCGACATGTGGAGTTAATAATATTCTGTCACTATTTTTTATCCTAAGATACGGATGATCCAAAGGTAGTGGCTCTTTTTCATATACATCAACTGCAGCCCCAGCAATTACACCTTCATCAATAGCCCTTGCCAGATCAGCTTCATTGATTATACCCCCTCTGCCAATATTCACAATAATTGCAGAACTTTTCATCATCCTTAACTCTTTGATAGTGATCAAATTTTTTGTTCTGTCATTAAGTGGCGAATGAATAGATATTATGTCCGAAGTACCCAAAAGTTCATTGAGCTTAACCATGGGATAATCCTTACAATGAGCAACACCTGACGTAGAGTAATACTGAACTTTCGCCCCAAATGCCGTAGCTATTCTCGCAACGTTTTTTCCAATGTCGCCCATACCAATTATTCCAAACACCATTGTATTCAGTTCTGAAAATTGTCTTTGAAGATTGGAATACATCCTTCCCCTGCTATACTCTCCACTCTTGACAAAGGAATCAAAATAGAGAATATGATCAAGCAATGCCAACACCAGCGAGAATGTAATCTGTGTAACGCTTTCGGTTGAATATCCCTTTACATTTTTTACAGGAATTCCCTTAGATAAGGCATATTCTACATCAATATTATTGGTGCCTGTAGCAGCCACACATATTAACTTGAGTCTTGGAGCAGCATCAATTTCAGGCTTGCCTATTACAACTTTATTGACAATAACCACCTCAGCATCAGATATTCTTGACGCCACTTCATCTGGGGATGTTAACGGCCAGCCATGGTAGTCCCCTAACTCTTCAAAAGGCTTAAATGAGATGTCCTCTCCCATTGTGGCCTGATCTAAAAAAACTATCTTCATAAAACCAACAAAGCTGTCAACTAACAGCTTTCAAATTTTGTTAAAGTTAAAGTGCCCAGAACAGGACTTACCATCATGTCATGAGCCATTTTACATACCGTTGATATATAGCCTTCTAAACGCCATATATAATTATAGTACAAAGGTATACACAATTTTTCTTATTTTAGATAATTTCAGATTATTTCATCTATTTTCAAACTTGCGGACGTCTTGCGGACGTGAAATTGTTAAAACGGCACCTGAGTACAAGCAGAATGAAGCACTTATAGACAAACACTTTTCTTATTCCGAAGTCCCTGTTTTCCCGCTTATTTCTCAACAAAATTATACAGAAAAGTATTGCAGATGTTGCCTCTTCACATTTAGCAAGAAGAACTTTTGTCGGGAAACTTTACAACAAAGTCCAGGATCCAAATCTTGTCGGCAGCCTCAGCGGACACAAAGAGGGAAGCAGAGCCTTTTCCAGATACAGAACCATAAACATTGACATAAAAGCCAACCTGATAGACAAGATGTGAAAAATCACCCTCAATTTGGGGGCAATTTTGTTTTGTAGCATCTTGTCCCATACTACAGAGTGGGACAACCGGGACAGTCGGGACAAATTTTGCCCGGTACTATTGTACCAGACCCCTATTAATTGGATATAATGATTGTGGCTGTGTTTCTTTGGATGTTTGGTAACGGTCGGAACTATATGCAGTAAGGGGTTGCTGGCTACTTACTTGTTCACGACCATTGAAATTTGAGCGGGGCAGAATGCTTGAATTACCCTTGAAACTCTTATAGCATAAGCCTTTGTTGTTGGGCATAATTCGTTCGTGTTCAATGTTTTCTATTTGTGTCTAGATTTAAATTATCTATTAGTATACAATGCTCATAACAATCTTAATATCTCTACTTAATTACAAATGTTTTAGATTTACACTTTTCAACAAGAAAATTTCCACTGTACAGCCAATTACTTGTGTATCCAGGAGATTCATTCCTTTTTGTTATAACTAATTTATAACTCCCCGATTTTAAATTGTAGAAACATTGTGTTTCTCTGGGTTTTAAAATTAAAATATCACTCATGTTAAGTCCTCCGTAGTTATTAGAATGATATACCGTTAATTCTTGACTAGTTTGATTTGAAAAACAATAATCACCTGTATCGTTTTTCTCACAGTCTTTATTAACTGTTTCAGGATTATTATAGCTTTCATTTGAATTTAATGGGCGATTATTGAATCCTTTATTTGCGTTGCTATCTCTGCTACCCACTGTAATCCCTAATAAGGCACCTACATCTTCTGTTATAGGTAAGTCTTTCATCGTTGCGGCTATCACAAAACCACTATTTACATCTAAAGCCTTCAATGTAATTTTGAGTGTTGTGGTTAGAACTGTATAATTACCAATAACAATTGCATCAACTGCTAAAATTCTCCCTAATTCTTTTGCTTTGATAGCGTCAATGTACCCTTCTGCTATCATTTTCTTTGCCTCAACTATTCCAGATAAATTTTCCCTGTCAAAAACCTCAAAATTACCCTGATCGTTAACTACATTGACCGAAATAACATCTGCCATATATTTCCCCGCAACGGTTTGAGCTTTATTAATATCTGTCACATAAAGCACTACAATTTTCTTTTTATTTTTTTGACTCAACTTTCCAGCAATGTCAGCGCTAAGCTCGTTCAATGATTTGTCAAAAGTGCTCTGAGTAAAAGCAGTGCTAAAGATTAAGGAAAAGCAAACTAATAACAAAATTTTTTTCATAACCATTTGATTTAAAGTGAAGAATATTCGTTGAAATATTTATTTATCAGTTTTTCTATTGCTGCTTCCTTTGCTTGAGTCTCAGTAGTACCATTTCCGTTTTCAGAAAAAGAGAAATTCTTGGCTATAGACTTTTGATTTGTTGAAATAATACTCATCGTAATCGATGCTGTGCAAACAAATGTTCCTTCAACTAAAGCACCCTTTCTTATTGAATATTGGATTTTACCAAGAGCAACATAATCAGCATAATTGCTAAGTTTTAACTTTTCAATTATTTCAGAATTACCTTCAAACAATTCTTGAAAACCCGATTTGTGAATAAAGGAACTTCTTATTAAACCTGTATTTCCGCTATTTCCTGTCTGATTATAAATGTTAGCAATTGAACTTGATAATGAAGAAGATAGATTTCCGCTTTCATCCACTATAGTTACTGCAATATTAGTCTTACCGCTTGAATTTGTAATTGATGTATTGATATATGAACTAAAATCCTCAGTAACAATATTTTCATGGGAAGGGGATTCGTTTGGATTCTGCTTGGATTTAATGTTAAAGCTTCCTCCGCTTTCTGTTATGCTTTTTTCAAAAGGAGGATTATTTTTTGGCTTTTT
>JAHDRO010000307.1 GCA_018433265.1 Bacteroidales bacterium | reverse complement strand
GCAAGAGAATTGTTTAAAAAAGGCTACAATTGCTCTCGATCTGTTTTTGCTACTTTTTGTGATGAAACGGGGCTGGACACGGAAACAGCATTAAAAATTGCATCTTCTTTCGGAGGAGGTATGGGTAGGTTGCGGGAAGTATGTGGTGCTGTGACAGGAATGTTTATGGTTGTCGGCATGAATACGGTTACACAGATCCATCCGGCAAAAATGCAAAAGCAGAACATTATGAGATAGTTCAAGATTTAGCAAAACAATTTGAAAATGAAAACGGATCAATCATATGCAGGGAGCTTTTAGGTATTTCAATAAAGCATGATAATCCTATACCCGAGGGCAGAAATGATAATTATTATAAAAAGCGTCCTTGTGCAGAACTTGTTGAGCAAGCTGCAAGTATACTTGATGAATATATTTTTAATAAAAAGAATGGAGGAAACAGCTATGATTAAAATTGCTGTAGCAAGTGAAAATGGAATGGTGACAGAGCACTTTGGACATTGTGAAGCGTTTATTATTTTTGACGCCGTAAACAACAAAATTGTCAGAAGTGAAACCATTGCTAACCCCGGGCATAAACCTGGATTCTTGCCTAATTTTCTTGCCGATCGTGGAGTAAACGTCATTATCAGTGGTGGTATGGGAGGAGGTGCAGTTGACATTTTTAATGAAAGGAACATTGAGGTTATTGTTGGGGCAAGAGGTGATGCTAAAACAGCAGTGGAAGCGTACCTGCAAGGTGCTCTTAAATCTACTGGTTCTGTTTGCCATGAACATGAGCATCACGATGAATGTGGGGAATGAAACAGGATTTTGAATTATAATTTCCTATACTTGAATTGTTCCGGCATTATTCTTATGTCGGAGCAATTCATTTTAGGAGAGTTTCAAACATCAATAAACAATTCTTTATAAAATCGTAGTATCATTTTCTTCCTATATCAACAAGTAAATTGCCCCACCGATAATGCCTGATCCGAGTATTACATAAATAGGATTTGGTTTCCATTTCCGCAAAATAAAAATAGCCACAGTAAATAATAAAACAGAAACCAAGTTGATTGCTTGAGGATTTGTTGAAAAACCTTTTTCTCCCCATAAAGCCAGTATAAAAATCGACAACCCTGTTGATGCAATTAGCGCTACAATGGTAGGTCTTAAGCCGTATTGAGGTAACTTTAATAATAGTATCACAATGAGGTATTTACGTAAACCATGTAAACATGTATATTAGAAAGAAAGGCTTGGTGATATGTTCCCGCGAACGATGATTTTTCAAAAAAGACAGAAAAACCAATTGACATGTTCCCATAAACGTAAGGTTCAAAGAATTAGCGCAAGACATCAATCCACCCCGCTCGTTCCACGTGGAGACGGTTGCGTTGCTTACTCGTAAGTCTACAAGATGAATGGGCAAAAAATCCTTTGATATAAATAATAAACCCCGGTCATAATTGGCCGGGGTTTATTAATGTAATAGTTGAAATATTTAAATGTAATTTATAAGTTATTAATTCATGTTTCTAATAAAAAAATTAAATTTAGTAATTTTAAATACTTGACATTTTTTACATTGGTTTATACTGGGGAAAAATAACAAATATATAAATATGCTATCAAGGAGGATTTATTGTGTCAGTAAAAAAGATTTATTTTCAATCATTTTAGCAATAGGAATAAATTTCATATGGATATCAGGTTATGTATATGCGGCAGAAAATAGAGTTCCTAAAAATTTCGTTGCGCCCAGCTATATTTACACAAAGGAAGATGTTGTGGTTGATAGGCCTATCGGTCGAGTAATAAATGACAGACCAGAAGATCCTTTATTAATGCAAAAAACTGGAACATCCTCAGCTAATGCGATAAACACAATTTACGGACCATATTGCACTCTTGTTCTTGATGATTCTAAAATGCAGGGTATTTTTTTCCTCACTAAGATCTGGTAGTAATATTGTAAGTGTGATATATAATGGTGTGAATTGCTTTAAATTTACGTCTGGAAGTAACACAATTTATATTGCATGTTCCGCAATGACAAAAGTTACTAGTGGTATATGTGATACAATAAGTTCCACTCTTACGTCAAACTTAAATAACAAAAATACAGATTGGGTCTATACTAATGTCTTTAAAAGCTATCAGTACTCTTGGAATGGATATACAATATACAGATTAAGCCTTGCGCGGATTGGTGTACAGGTGTTTTATAATAGTAGTAACCAAATTTACATGAGTACAAAGGTATTTGATTCGATTGCAGTTGATGTATTTGAAACCTTTATTGAGGGTCTTACATATACTAGTGAATTAAATATAACACCGACTTCTGGAGTAAAAATTACCAACACGGGTACTGGTAATAGCATGTATTTTGGTGGATACGAAATACAAGGTCAAGGCGAAAATACATCGACTACCGGCATCGAGAATTTGGTGGAACTTGGATATAAGGCTTCACAAGCAATTGGTAGTATAACAAACCTATCATTTTCAACAATTTATGGTCTTTACAATGACTTTGTTAGCCTCTCAAAATCCGATAGTGGTTCAAGGAAATTCTACTACACAACACCGGTATCATTGTCTAATCCTTCAAAAAGCAAATATTCTTATGAATGCATAACTCCAACACCATTCAACCTACGACTGAAAAATGATTACCTAACACTCAAAATAGGAACTATAGGGACTCCGGTGTCGTCCACCCGTTATTCTGTTACTAGCACCTTTGCACTTGGATGGTAAGCAAAATTTGTAACATAATTTCAAGTAGGTTGGAAATGTTTATGAAGTTAAGTAAGAAAATTGTTATACTTGCAATTGCGATTGTCGTTTTGATATTAGGTATTTTGTATGCGTTAGTTAACTCCAATAAAAAGCCCTATGCTCCTATAAATTTTACTTTTGATAAATTAACTGGGAAAGTTGAATTTATAATAGAAGAGGGATATAAAATTCATCGAATTCAAGTATTGGAAGGACATTTAGATGTTCCGTATTTTGATAAAGAAACCATAATAGTTTCTTTCCCCTCTTGGGAATTGGAAGTTGGAGAACATGAGTTTGTATGGTTTGCCATCCAAAATTATGAGGGTGAAGTAAATGAACAGTATAATGTACAGTATGAAATTCTACATCAAAGTGCTAATGAGATTATTATCTCAGTAACCTATGGTAACTCAAAATATCCGGGAGTAAGTGACATGTATTTTTTTGAATACTAATGGGGACAGGATTAGTAACGATTTGATTAATATAGTAATGATATTTTATTAGTGAAAGGTCAAAAAAGCTTCTTCATTATTATTGAAGAAGCTTTTTAGTATGGGGTGTAGTATTTTGATTCTAAACAAATCCTACAAAGAATCCTTAGTAATATTTACTTTATATCCTTGGCTTGCTAGGGTATAATGAAAAAGTATTATTAGTTATAAATATCTGATAGATAAATGCGATGATAAAGATGATAAATGAGATTAAATTACATGGGAGATGAACATTACGAAAGGAACTATTTATGAAGAAGCTAGCAAACTTTAGAACAATCTTACTGGATGTAGACGGAACCCTATTTGATTTTGAAGCAAGTAAGCGAAATGCTTTGTCTGAAACTTTTAAAAAGTACGGATATGTTCTGACGGAAGAAATCAGGAACACTTATGAAAGAATAAATAAAGATCTGTGGAAGCAGTACGAACAGGGCAAGATTGACCGAAATACTGTGATATACAGTAGATTTGGGAACCTATTTAAATCAATCGGTATCAATGACGATGGTATTGCCTTTGAAGATGATTACCAGAGAATCCTTGGCATGCAACACCATTTGCTTGAAGATGCATTAGAAGTAGTACAATATTTACACACAAAATATGACTTATACATTGTTACCAACGGAGTTACAGCAACCCAAATGCGACGGTTGAAGGACTCCACCCTTGACCGGTATGTGAAGGATATCTTTGTATCCGAAGCCACCGATTTTCAGAAGCCGATGAAGGAATATTTTGATTACTGCTTTGCGCGAATCGGAGACATAGACAAAAGTAGGACTATGATTATCGGAGATTCTCTTACTTCCGATATCAAAGGTGGTAACAATGCAGGAATCACAACCTGTTGGTATAATCCGAAAGGAATTAAGAATGATACCGATGCCGTAGTGGATATAGAAATTCGTGAGCTTAGGGAATTATATCAGATATTATAATAATGTGGCAAAATCAGATGTATGGAACAGTCCCCTTAAAGTTAGATATTTATTAACTTTAAAGGGACTATTTTTCTGGGAGTAAAATTGGAACATTATCTATTAAATGGTCTGAGTATATCTAGCAATTATCCTCCGGAACCCGTCTTCTTACATATTCACTTTCCACATATGAGAAGTTCTTCTTATGGAACTTTGCAATTGGCTCCGGACCTCTCATAACGTTTCTTTCGACCATAAGCATTCCGTTTTTATCTGCCCGAATTCTCCAGTCTACCAGAAGTATGTTCCCTTCCAATATTTCAATCCCGGTAATGCCTCTGGTATTAATACAACATCCGGAATTGAAGTATGGTAGTTCGCCCGGTTTCGGAAATTTCGGACGATGGGTATGACCGCAGATGAGCATCATTTTGTGCTTCTTAATCCATTTGTTATAATTTTTCTCAATCTTATGCCGTTTATATAGATTTCTTGCAGGACTGGATGGGTTATGGAATCCTACGAGATGCATGTACCTCCAAAAATAACGTAGCAGCAGCTGCGAAACATACCAAAATTGATCATTGATGGCATCCCCTTGATGCCCGTGTACGACTAAGATTTCCTGACCGGTTTTTCGGTTTTTGAGTACAATGGATTCTCTTGGCGTTAATCCGGTGAGCAGATCAACCACTTCCTGTTTGTATTCATCATAGAAATGATAATAATTTTTACATACGTACTTCTTGCGCTTGATATGAATATTATGATTGCCATATAGGATATGCAATCGATTGTCTGCATGGAATTTCTTTAGATTTGTAAATACATCGCTATGGGCTATTCGAATATGCTTGAACTTGGGATGCTCCCAAAGCTCATCACCATCCCCGACCTCCACATAGGTATATCCATTATTATAATACCAATCCAGAGCGTGCAGAAAAAGTTGCTGATTTCTGGCAAACTCATCTGATACACTATCATCTCCTCTATGAATGTCGCTAAAAAAGATAATTTTCGAGGTATCGTCAAAATACAATACTTTGGCACCTTTATATGCTTGCGTCAAACGCTGATCTGTAAACATGCAATCACTCCATATCCGTATTGAGGTTTAAGAGTACTTTTCATTCTGGTATATAGTATTCTAATCAAATTTGGAAATTATTATTTATCACAGGTAATGTTTGTTGCGAGGTTACTTTGCATAGATAATCGTTGTTTCATCAGTAGGAAGATGGTAAAATAAGAGTAAGCCAATTTGAACTGTGTGTTTACCTGTATTGTAGGCGCACATAAGATAGTGTTCTTGAATGAACAATGCATAAAAATAATCCTGAATGAAGATAACAATGGATGAAATATATCGATTTGAAGATACTGAATATGAAGGCATACCTTGTTGTAGGGATATTCGACTTAAAATCATGGCTGGAGGTAGATTTCATAATGAATTCAGTAAATGAGTATATCGAACACTATGAAGATGAGAAAAAGGAATGGATTACGGCATTTGTTAATTTCATGAGACAGAACTATCCAAACTGGGAGGAAACAATCGCATACTAGATGCCTACGTATAAATTCCTGGGACAGTACATTGCCTTCAATGCAGCAAAGACACATTTTACGCTTCATACAATTGACTTTGTCATGTTAGATAAATTAAAAGAAGAATAGAAGGATGCGAAGTTTGGTAAGCGGTGTGTGAAGGTGAAATATAAAGACAAGGATGCGATACCCGTATTATTTGATGCTTGCAGGAAAATTGCTGATCGAAGTAAGATGGATGATCCAGGTGATTTTGTGATATAACTGATTTGCATTTGAGACAAAGATATTGATTTAAATTGATAAATTATATATTAGTGTACAAATGAAAATATTGATATTCCGAGGTAGCAAATGAATAATTACAGACTAACAATTCAATATGACGGTGCACGTTACAAGGGATGGCAGCGTCTTGGTAATGATGAAAATACTATTC
>JAHDRO010000291.1 GCA_018433265.1 Bacteroidales bacterium | reverse complement strand
GTGAGATTCTATCATCAAACCGTCATAATTCAAATCAAGGGCTTTTTGTGAGAGTTCCTGAATTAACTCTCTTTTGCCGCCCATATGACTTGGATCACAAATCATAGGTATCTCAGGCATTTTCTGCTTTAGTTCGATAGGTACTTGCCATTGAGGAATATTCCTGTATCGTGTTGTGTCGTAAGTTGAAAAACCTCTATGTATTGCTCCAACTCTGCGAATCCCTGCTGCTGAAATTCTCTCTATTGCTCCAATCCATAAGTTAAGATCTGGATTAACAGGGTTTTTGACAAGGACTGGAATGTCCACTCCCCTTAGGGCATCTGCAATCTCTTGCATGGCAAATGGATCTGCAGACGTTCTGGCTCCAATCCAGATTATATCAACTCCGTGTCTCAATGAGTCGTATACGTGTTTAACATTTCCAACTTCAGTAGATACTTTCATTCCAACCTCTTTTTGGACTCTTTTCATCCATTCGAGACCGGAAATTCCTACTCCTTCAAATTGATTCGGTCTGGTACGTGGCTTCCATATTCCTGCACGGAAAACCTCAATACCCAACGTTTTGAGTTGTGTGGCAGTTTCCACAACCTGTTCCTCAGATTCTGCACTGCAGGGACCGGCAATGACAAGGGGTCGTTCTAACTTTTTAAGCCCCCATCCTTCAAAAGGTGAATTATTGCTCTTTTCCATATCAGTTTTTATTACAATTCAATACTTTTTTTATTTTATTTGAACTCTCTATAAGAGATTTAATTTTTTCACCCTCTTCTGTTTCGATTAGAGTCTCGAACTCTCTCAGTTTATCAATATATGTTCTGAGAACTGTAAGTACGTTTTTTTTGTTTTGCAGGAAGACAGGCACCCACATATCGGAAGAGCTTTTAGCAAGTCTGACAGTCGAATCGAAACCGCCGCTGGCCATGTCAAAAATATTTTTTTCATCCTGTTCCTTTTCAAGTACTGTCAGTGCAAGAGCAAAGGAACTTATGTGAGATATATGAGAGACATAGGCAGCGTGTGTGTCGTGACTGGAGCTTTTCATGTATATGATTCTCATATTAAGAGTTTCATACATTTTTTGAATTATGTAAAGTGCATCTTTGTCAGATTGGTCTGTATCACATAAAATTGCTCCTTTTCCGTCAAACAGACCTGAAGTTGCAGCCCATGGGCCTGAAAACTCAGTTCCTGCCATTGGATGAGAAGCAACGAAACGTCCTCGGTTAACATGATTTTTTACTTTTTTACATATCTCAAATTTAGTTGAACTCACGTCTGTAATAACCGTTTTGTTTCCGGCTATATCAAGAATCTTGGGGAGCAGAGTGAGAGTTGCATTGGCAGGGGTTGAAATTATGACGAGATTACTTCTTTTTACACTCTCTTCCAGAGTACATATTTCGTCTACCAGTCCTAATGATAATGCTGCGTTGGCATTTATCTTGTCATTGTCAATTCCCAATATAGTTGCAGCAAAACCTCTTTTTCTGAGATCTATTGCAGCTGAACCTCCTATCAGACCGATGCCTATAATTGTTACTGTCATGTTAAATCAATTTCTAATTTTTTTGATTCTGTTGAGAGCTTCTTTAAGAGTCTCTATATTGCAGCATAGGGATATTCTGGCAAATCCTTCCCCATTTGTTCCGAAAATAAAACCAGGAGCAATGAATACGCTACTTTCATATAGATATTTATTGGAAAAGTTGGAAGAGTTTTCGTAATCCTGTGGAATTTTTGCCCAGACAAACAGTCCACTCTGTCGCTTGTCATAGGTTGATCCGGTTGCCTCAAATATTTGCCATACGAGCTCTCTCCTTCTTTTGTACTCGTCGTTTATTCTATTGAACCAATCTTCGTTGCATGACAGTGCTTGTGCAGCAGCTATTTGCAAAGGTTTGTACATCCCACTGTCCATATTGCTTTTTACTTGAAGAATGTAACTTATCAGCCTACTTTCTCCTGCAACCATTCCAATGCGAAATCCGGCCATATTGTGTGATTTGCTCATGGAATTAAGCTCAATGGCAGTCTCTTTTGCTCCTTCAATTTCAAGAATACTTATGGGATAGTCATTGAGGATAAAACTATAAGGATTGTCATTACAAATGAGAATTCCATGTCTTTTACCAAAATCGATAAGTTTTTTATATAGTTCATAACTTGCCGGTTTACCTGTTGGCATATTCGGATAGTTAACCCACATCAACTTCACTCCGCTTAATTCTATATTTTCAAGCTCCTGAAAATCAGGCTCCCAAGAGTTTTGGTATTTAAGATTGTATGGTATAATCTCTGCACCCACCATTAGAGATATAGAGCTATAAGTCGGGTATCCAGGATTTGGTACTAAAACTTTATCTCCGGGGTTTAAAAAAGCCATCGACACATGCATGATACCTTCTTTGGATCCCATAAGTGGGAGGATCTCTTTTTCAGGATCTAGTTCAACTCTGAAAAAATGTTTATACCATTTTGAAAATGCATTTCGCAATTCAGGAATCCCGATGTAACTCTGATATCCGTTAGTCCCATAAGTTCTTGCAGAATTGACCATTGCTTCAATTGCTTCGTGAGGGGCAGCCATGTCAGGACTGCCAATTCCAAGATTTATCACTTTTTTCCCGTCTCTGTTCATTTGGTCGATCTCCTTAAGTTTAATAGAGAAATAATATTCATTGACCAGTGAAGTTCTTTGTGCAGGTGTTATCATATCGCTTAATTATGAATGTTTTCCAATGATTCTATGGAATGAGTATATTCTCCCAGTATCTGAAGGTCTATTACCTGTTTTGAAATCACATTTAATCCCTTCTGATAATTAGAATAATTTTCAAATGTTACGTCAACTATGAAGAAGTATTGAAATTCCTTTCCAATTATTGGCAAGCTCTGAATTTTTGTAAGATTCATGTCATTATCTGCAAGAATTGTCAAAACGCCAGCCAGACTTCCTTTTGAATGAGGAAGGCTGAAACAAAGGGATGCTTTAGTGGTTTTATAAAAGCCCACGTTATTATCAGTGTTTTTTTCATTCAGATCACTATTGGCAATTATCAGAAATCTTGTATAGTTTTTTTTGTTGGTCTCAATTCCTGATGCCAAAACCTCAAGCTGATATATTTCAGCAGCCATCTCTCCTGCAATAGCTCCAAAGCCATTTAAGTTATTCAATCTGATTTCCTTGGCACTTTGAGCAGTGTCTACAGACTCAACAAGTTTAATCCATGGATACTGTTTAAAAAATTCGCGACACTGACTGATTGCCATATGGTGAGAGTGTACTTGATTTATGTCTTTCAGCTGCTGCCCTGGTAAAGAGAGTAGATTTTGTTTAATCCTCAGATATTCTTCTCCTATTATTTTAACCGGATTATCTCTTATAAGTTCGTAATTTCTGAGTATTGTTCCGGCAACGGTGTTTTCAATTGCCATTACCCCATAGTTTGCTTTTCTATTGCAGAGTGAAGATATTATTTCTTCAAATGTCTCACATTCAATAATGTCAAGTTGGCATTGTGAAAAATACCTGCAGGCTGCAACTTCGTGAAAAGAGCCCTTTATTCCCTGAATGGCTACATTTTTGGATTCGTAATTTTTTCTGTTATCTCTTAACATGGTTGGTATAAAAACAAAAAACCCCGCTTGTTCGGCGGGGTCTATATACATAAGTTAGTATTGTCAGTTTACATCATATATAAGCCCCGATTTATTTCTAAAATAGAAATAAAAAAACCAGAATGAGGTATATATGAAACTGTTATTCATTTCAGTCGTATTTTCAATCGCAAATATGGAAATAAAAATTGAAATATGTATCCAAAAATTAATTTATTTAAATATTTTTTGATTTAGAATTAAACATAAGGCCCAACATCATTATCAAAGAAGAAAGCACTATGATCTGTATCATAAGTGGATAGTCTGCGACAGGTATCTGTAGGGCAGGAGGAATAGACAAAACAAGAAGTATAGTTATTAATCCTCTTGGAGCAACAAAAATAAGAGGTTTTATTGGTTGAGATGTTATTTTAAGTTGAGCCGCCCTAATAAAAGTTATTAATGCCAATATTGCTATTGCCCAGCAAAGACTCGAAAGGTTGAGTAAATCTGCTGTATTAATCAGATATCCAAATAACATGAAAAAGAGAGCTCTTATAAGAAATGAAATTTCACCTACAAACTCTTTAAATTTATTAATCTCTTTTGCCAACTCCCCAGGTTTAAACATTGAGCTCCATTTATATTTGTCTATTTTGTCGATATTGCCAAGAAATAATCCAAAGATCATTATAAAGATGAGGGAGGGCAGCATAAATTCATGTGTAGCGATATATACAAGAAGAATGACTAAAATAATTGGAATAAATTTTATATGATGGTTTACTTTGCTCAAAAATAAAGAAAGACCCAAAGTTGTTATCAGCGAGATTACAAACATCAGTAATATCTGAAGTGTAAAATTTCCAAATGAATTGATGTTAATTATCTCGTTTGTGAGTATAAAGTTAAAAAACAGAACCCCCAATATGTCGGAAAAACTACTTTCATATACAACAAATTCTTTTAACGAGGAATCCAATGCACGAACGCTTGGAATAGCAATTGCACTGCTTATTATGCTAAAGGGAACGGAGTTAAGGAGAGCTGTTCTAAATGGGAAACCACCAATAAGATGAAACAGCACGGCAATACCTAATGCGACTATTATCATTGGCAGTAGCGCTCCAAACAAGGATTTTGTGATAACAGATACTTTGGAGCGTTGGAGATCAAGCTCAAGTGATCCTTCTAATACTATTAGTACGAGCCCAACAGTCCCGAGACCAGGCAGCACAGAATTTAAATCAGGAAGCTGAATTCCGAGTAATAGGGTAATTTGTTTCACTCCCCAACCAAGCAACAGCAGCAAGATGACAGAAGGAATCCGGGTCTTTGAAGATGTAAGGTCAAAGATATATGCTATAAGCAAAAGTATGCAGATAGTTATGATAATATGAGATGACATCTTGTGCTATTAAATTGTTGTACTTATTCCGAGACAAATTTCAATCCGACAATAGATATTATTAATGTAGTCAGAAAAAAAGTCTCCAAAAATCAGCGGGTTCTTTGAAAAAGAGGATTCCAACTATTACTGTTCCAACTGCGCCGATACCTGTCCAGACTGCATATGCAGTACCTACTGGTAAGTCTTGGACGGCTCTGACAAGGAGTAACATACTAACAGTCAAAAATGCTATAAACCCTATGTACCAGTATGTAGAGATAATTCCTGACGATTCTTTTGCCTTGCCTAGGCAGAAGGCAAAGCCTGTTTCACACAATCCTGCAATTATCAATATTATCCACTTCATTGTATAAATTCTACTGCAAAAATAGGAAAATTAAGTTTATATACATTTTATAAAAAGCGAGGGTGTCCAGAGTTGCTCGGGCACCCTCGCAGGGTTAATTTTTGGGTTTAGTAACATCAATTGTTGAAGCTCCCAGATTTCTTTTAACTGCAGACCAAAATGCAGTCTGTTGTGCAATTGGTGTCCCGTATGTCTTTTTTCTGAATATTGGTAAGCATACGATAAAAATAGCAATTAAAATGTTCTATAGGGATATTCGATCTTGGTTAGAAAAAGGGGATGTGCAGGAACAGAATTCCCCGCTAGACTTCTGTCTTTTTGAAGTAAGATGTCTCTAATCCATTCGGGTTCGTTCTTACCACGCCCTACTTCGAGGAGAGAACCTACAATTGCTCTTACCATGTTTCGCAAAAAGCGATTGGCTGAAATTGAAAAGCAAAATGCTCCTGAATCTTCGTATTTTTGACCATGACTTACTGACAAAACTCCCTGAAATGCAGTTGGTAAAAGAGGAGTAACACCTATTGGCGATCCTGCTTCCCAGAAAGCATCTGTTACTTTACAAATATTAGTCTTCACATCTGAATGAAGTTTTGCCATAGTTGTAAAATCCTTTTCTCCGATAAGGTATTTTGCAGCTTCATTCATCTTTGATATGTCCACCTTGTAGGGGAAATAATACGAGAAGTCAGGGAGAAAGGGATCTTTGCGTGTGTGAACGAAGTAGCAGTAACTTCTGCCTATAGCATCATAACGTGCATGAGCAGTTCGACTGACATTGCATATATCGTGAACAACAATGTCAGATGGGAGAATGGCATTCATTTTGTAGACCACTCTCTCGGAATCCTGAAGAGGTAAGGGATTGTCTGTGTCAAAATGTGCAACATAGTTAATTGCATGGACTCCTGCATCTGTTCTTCCTGCGCCGGTTACTTCACATTTCTCTCCCAAAAGGAGAGTTAATGCCCGTTCAATCTCTTCCTGAACCGAGAGTTGTTCCGGTTGTGTCTGCCAGCCACAGTATCGTGTGCCTTTATAGGAAATTGATATAAAAAAACGCATTGGTTAAAATTTGGATTAATTTTGTGAATTATAGTACAAAAATACAAAAACAATAAATATGGAAACCGTAAATATCAAAGAATTAAACGAAAAGATTCAGCGGGAAAGTGCTTTTACAGATATGATCACGCTTGAGATGAACAAGGTGATAGTTGGTCAAAAGCATTTAGTAGAAAATCTTCTGATTGGTCTTCTTGCCGACGGACACATACTACTTGAAGGAGTTCCCGGTCTGGCGAAGACATTGGCAATAAATACTCTTGCATCTACAATGGATGCCAAATTCAACAGAATACAGTTTACTCCTGATCTTTTGCCTGCTGATTTAATTGGAACACAGATTTACAGTCAAAAAAGCGAACAGTTTCAGATAAAGAAAGGTCCCATATTTGCAAATTTTGTACTGGCAGACGAGATAAACCGTTCGCCTGCAAAAGTTCAGTCAGCTTTGCTTGAGGCAATGCAGGAAAGACAAGTGACAATTGGAGACCAGACATTTCCATTACCACGACCTTTTCTTGTCATGGCTACACAAAATCCTATTGAACAGGAAGGCACATACCCTCTTCCTGAGGCCCAGGTTGACCGTTTTATGTTGAAAGTAATAGTTTCTTATCCTAAAAAAGAGGAGGAGAAACTTATAATCCGTATGAACAACAGTGGTACATTCCCGACTGCCAACACTATTCTGAAACCTGAAGATATTATCAGAGCCAGACAGATAGTCAGAGAGGTTTACATGGACGAAAAGATCGAAAAATATATTGTGGATATAGTTTATGCTACAAGAACACCTGAAGATTATGGTTTGTCCGGTTTGAAGGATCTGATTGCTTTCGGAGGATCGCCTAGAGCCAGTATAAGTATGGCTATTGCAGCAAAAGCTTATGCTTTTATAAAGAGAAGAGGTTATGTGATACCAGAAGATGTCAGAGCTGTTTGCTATGAGGTTCTGAGGCACAGAATAGGTCTCACATATGAAGCCGAAGCCGAAAACGTAACTACTGAGAATATTATAACAGAGATTATGAATAAAGTGGAGGTTCCTTAATATGACCAGCGAGTTGTTGAAAAAAGTCAGAAAAATTGAAATTAAGACAAAAGGGCTCTCAAGGCAGATTTTTGCAGGTGAATATCATTCTGCTTTCAAGGGACGAGGCATGGCCTTTAGTGAAGTACGTGAATATCAGTATGGTGATGACGTAAGAAACATGGACTGGAACGTTACCGCAAGGCTTAATGCACCTTATATTAAGGTTTTTGAGGAAGAAAGAGAGTTAACAGTTGTGCTTTTGATAGATGTCAGTGGTTCCAGACTTTTTGGTACAACCGACAAATTCAAAAAAGATCTTATTACAGAAATTGCCGCAGTTCTCTCATTTTCTGCTTCTGCAAACAACGACAAAGTTGGAGCATTATTTTTTAGCAGTAAGGTTGAAAAGTTCATTCCTCCCAAAAAGGGAAGAAGTCATTTGCTGAGGATAATTCGCGAATTACTTGAATTTGAGCCCGAAAGTAGCGGTACAGATATAGGCGAAGCACTAAGATTCCTTACAAATGCCATTAAAAGAAGATGCACAGCGTTTTTACTATCTGATCTGATTGATCTAGATGAAGATTTAAAGCCACGTTATGAAGAGGCTTTGAAGATAGCTGTCAATAGACACGATATCTCTGTGGTCTCTGTTTATGATCCAAGAGAGAGAGAGTTGCCAGATGTTGGTTTACTTAAGGTTAAAGATGCTGAGAGTGGCAGGGAAGAGTGGGTTGATACTTCAAGCAAAAGTATCCGTCAATATTTTGCCGAATGGAATGAAAGGGCTATCGAAGCTACAAAACAATGCTTGAGGAAGTATAAGGTTGACAGTGTAAACATAGCAACAAATGAGGATTATGTTAAGGGATTGATTTCACTTTTTAACAGAAAATAAGCCGTATGGATCTGAAAGATACACTTTTGATTGGAGATCAAACAGTTTTGCATTTTAAGACGACTGT
>JAHDRO010000169.1 GCA_018433265.1 Bacteroidales bacterium | reverse complement strand
TTATATTTGTCAGGAATATTTATAAATGGAAGAGGATTTATTATTAAAGTTTATTGAAGGCAAGGCCTCTCCAAAAGAGCAGCGTGAGATTGTTGAATGGATAGAACAAAATGAGGAGAATAAAAAAATCTTTGCTCAGTTGAAAAATCTGAGTGTTGCCTCAGAAATTCTCTCAGAAGAACAGAGAGAACGTGATTTAATTCAAAGGCAAAGATTAAGAATGATATACTCATGGAGTCTAAAAATTGCATCAATACTCATTATTGCTTTCTCTTGCTTTTATTTTGGAAAAAAACATGAGTATACAAACTGGATTGAAACATCAGAACTGAAAAATAGTGTAATTTCTGTACCACTTGGAGAATCTGTTTGCCTAACTCTTCCAGATGGCTCTACAGTAAGTTTAAACAGTGGTTCTACTCTTAAATATACCGGATTATATGGCATAAATGAGCGAGAAGTTTATCTGGATGGCGAAGGATATTTCAAAATAAAAAAGGGGGAAAAAAAGTTTATTGTCAAAACTGATATCATAAATGTCGAAGTTGTAGGTACCGAATTTAACTTATCTGCATATAATGAAGACAGGCAGATCTCTACCTCTCTATTTAGTGGAAAGGTAGAGATAAAAAATCTCACAAAATCAGAAGATATAATACTTGAACCCAATTACTGTTATACATTTGATAAGATTACCAAAAAAACAATTGTCAAAAATATTACTCGAAGACAAACCTGGACAGAAAACTATTTTGTGGCAGAAAGTGATGACATTATTTCCTTTGTTAAAAAAATTGAAAGAAAATATAAAGTTAAAATTATTGTAAGCCCTGAACTATCAGAAAAATGTATTTATACAGGAACTTTCAAAGGAGAATCTCTAATTGACATTCTGAATAATATGTCCTTAGCTTCTCCAATTTCCTATGAGATCAAAAATGACAGCACTGTCATTATAAATCCAAGAAAATAATATCAGACTGGTAGCCCCACCGCGACTCGAACGCGAATTTGAAGTTTAGGAAACTTCCGTTCTATCCCTTGAACTATGAGGCCGTGCAAAGGTTTGCAAAGATATAAACTTTAACAGAACAAAACCAATATTTGTGCTGCGAGGACTCTCAAAAACATTGTAAGAGGATAGACGGTAGCATAGCTTACTGCCGGTAGATCGTTATCAGAAGCGGAATTTGCATATGCAAGCGCAGGTGGATCGGTTGTACTTCCTGCTATAAGACCCATAAGTGTGAAGTAATCAAGTTTATAAACAACCCTGCCAATAATTCCAACAATCAAAATTGGTATGACTGTAATAAAGAAACCATATAAAATCCACATAGCACCACCGCCACTTACTATTGTTGCAACAAAATTTTCACCTGCATCAAGTCCTACACATGCCAAAAAGAGAGAAATACCCACCTCTCTCAACATTAGATTGGCACTAACAGTGGTGTATGTAACTATTTTGAACTTAGGCCCAAACTTACCAATTAAAATTGCAACTATCAGTGGACCTCCGGCAAGACCGAGTTTAATGGGTTGTGGTATGCCAGGAATCATGATTGGAATTGAGCCCAGAAATATTCCGAGAACTATACCTAAAAATATTGCTATAAGATTAGGCTCACGAAGCTTCTTCATGGAATTGCCAAGAAGTTTAGCTGCACCATCAATTGACTCTTGAGTTCCTACAATTGTAAGTCTATCACCTATCTGTAAAGCAGTATTGGGTTTTGCAAGAAGATCCACACCTGCTCTGTTTATCCTTGTCACAGTAATTCCAAAAGCCTTTCCCAATTTTAACTCGGCAAGAGTTTTTCCGTTTACTTTATTGTTTGTGACTAAAACTCTCCTTGGCACAATATCAACGTTAAAGATACCCCATTCTTCCTCAGTCATTTGAATCTCCTTACCAAAAAAATTGATAATTTTTTCTGTGTCTCTTTTCTGAGCAATTACCAAAATTCTGTCTCCCTCGTTAATAAATGTATTTGCATTGGCAATAACAATTTTGTCATCCTTTCCTTTTACTCTCGATATTACATAATCGGTATCAAGGAGAGGTTTTATTTCCTCTATTGTTTTACCAACTAATCTGCTGTTTTCTAAAACAATAGAGCATCTGACTGTTTCAATCGGGTTGTTTTTTTGCTGCTCCATAATCCGCTCATTTTCCGATTTAGGTGTAATGGAAAAGATTCTTTTTATTGTTATCAT
>JAHDRO010000219.1 GCA_018433265.1 Bacteroidales bacterium | reverse complement strand
GGATCAGGAATATAATCTTTATAATCAGGTTCATTCTTACCTTCCACTGTAGCACAACTAAGAATATATATTCTCTTGTTCATAAATAATGTTTGTCACATGTTGCAATAACCAAAAATAAGGGTTGTACAGTTACCTCCAAACCCAAAAGAATTTTTAAGAACATATTTTATATCCATACCGGAAACAAGTTGTACTACGGGCATAACGTCAACATCTCTCATCCGTACCCCGAAATTAAGATTCGGCCAAACGTATCCATATTTCAAAGACAAGAGAGAAAAAACACTTTCAACACCACCCGCTGCCGCCAGAGTATGTCCTGTATAACTTTTAGTAGAACTGAATAAGGGCACTTTATTTCCAAAAATACGCAACAAAGCTGAACCTTCAGAGGCATCATTGTTAGGCGTTCCTGTACCGTGAGCATGAACTATGCTTATGTCTTCCGGGCAAAGGCCACTTACCTCAAGTGCACCTGACATAGCCAAATAAGCACCTGTCCCATCAGAAGAAGATGCTGTTTGATGGTATGCATCATTTGCATTTGCATAACCACATACCTCCCCATACGTTTTTTCATGTGGAATATCAGATCTTTGAATAATCAGATATCCGGCTCCCTCACCAATATTCAGCCCTGCTCTTGTTTCATCAAAAGGACGGCATTGTTCTTTGTCCAGTATACCCAAAGAATAAAAACCATTAACAGTAAATCTCGAAAGTGAATCGGTACCTCCAACAACAGCAACATCAAGCAGTCCATTCTTGATCATTCTTGTTCCCAACATGATGGCATTGCTGGCAGATGAGCATGCAGTGCTTACAGTTGAAACAAAATCATCTGCCTTAAGGTAGTCCGCTATTATTTTAGTTGAGGATCCACAATCATGTCCGATAAGATCTCTCAGTCTACCTTTACTTTTATCCAGACGGTATTCTTTGTAAAAGTTTTCACTAACATCCATTCCGCCTACAGAAGTTGAAGAGATCACCCCAATCTTCAATCTAATTCTGTCATGTTGGCTGAGCAAAATGAAACCCGAGTCACTATATGCTTCTCGTGCAGCAATCAATCCAAGAAGTGCGGTTCTGGAATATCTCTTTGAAGTATCAAGACAGAGCATTTCTATCATCTCCATATTGTCCAATTTGACCTCTCCAACCATCACATCGTGGTTTGTTTCAAAAAGAGTAATCGGTGCTATACCACTCTTTAATGTCATGAGAGAATTTAGATTTTCATCTACTCCTACTCCCAAGGCAGAAACAACCCCTATTCCACTGACTATAACCTTATTGTCCATCATGCATCTTTAGTATATAGAGCAATATCCAAATCAAAATGTTCTCCAAGCAATTCACACCAACCCGCAATCACCAAATCCATACCGGATAATGAGGCATTTCTGAGCAATTGCGATTCTGCATCAAATTTCCTTTTTGGATCATAAACAAAAAATGTGTTTTCTCCCTTAAATCTATTTTTTATAGATATTTCACCTAAAACAGTATTAGGAAGAGTATAGACAAAAATTGCCGGACTCGCCAGTAAATCGTCTTCTCTACCGATAGCAGCCATATGTCTTAGATCGGACGCAAGTGATGAAGAAGAATTGGCAAAAAAAAGAGCTCTTTTTTCAGGAGGAAAATTATCAATCTCCGGAAAATTCCTCGTTAAAGCAAGGGCACCAATATATCCTAATTTGGAGAGATCATCCATTTTAAAGAACTTGACATCCTTGTTGTCAAGATTCCTGTTCCACTCCCTGATAATGTCATGAAAACCAGCGTTGCCACTAAGTCTGAATCTTGAAATTTCTTTCCAGGAAGAGGAACGAATTGAATTAACTCTTTTTGAGACAGAGTCAAAAGAATAGATGACAGCGGCATTACATCCACCAAACCCTGAAGCACTTTTTAAACATCTTTTAAGAGAAATCCTTCTGTGACCGGCTGTCACATTTATCTCCATTGGAACCCCAGCATTTTCATAACCTTTTGTTCCAAAAAGGATTCCATGTTTCATCTGCCAAAAACATCCTATACTCTCAATCACCCCTGAAGCACCTAAAGTATGACCCCAATATGGTTTTAGACTCTGAACCGGTACTTTGCTTAATCCGGTAAGATGTATTGCCTTTGCCTCCATCTCATCATTATATATTGTTGCTGTGCCATGTGCATTGATAAAATCAATATCGCCCGGAGACACTCCGGCCTCAGCCATCGCAGCATCAATAGCTATAGCAAGTCCATCTCCACTTCTTGACGGAGCAGAAAGATGATTTGCATCATTACTCACACCACCTCCTTCTACCAAAACAGCATCTGCATCAGCAACAAAACCTCGATCTACTGTCAGGATAATAGTACCAACGGCCTCACCCAACGTTAGACCATCTCTTCCTGCATCATATGGTATGCATGGAACAGTACTGATTGAATGAAAAGAGTAAAAGCCTGTTACAACAAACCTTGAAAGAAGATCTGCTCCAAGAATAATTGCGTTGTTGCAAAAACCTGAACGAAGTAACCGAGATCCAGTTATAACAGCATTTACCCCTGATATGCAAGCATTTGATATTACTAACGGTTCTCTCTTAATCTTAAAAAAATCAGCTACTACTTTGGCAGTGTGATACAAAAACACTCTTTCATCAAAGTCTGCCTTTAATGGGTCTAAAAAGCCTATATCTCCCTTAGTCGAAGAAAATATCAACTGCACATCATCCAAAAATTCTTCATCCGGCTCTTTGCCAAGTGCTTCGAATGCTCTTTTAACAGATAAAACAGCTCTCCCTTCCAAAATAGATAATTTATCGCCATAAGAAATGTCCTCTGAAATCTTGGCAGCATAAAGAGGCATGCAAAATACAGATCTGTCATCTACCAGGCTTATTGCAGACTTATACTGCTCAATAGCTTTCATATTCTCCTCCACACTTGAGCCAAGAGGAGATATCATTGAGCTCGAAGCAACGTATACTTTCCTTATATCCCCTTCAGCCATCTCTTCTGCCAGTTAATATAAAACTCTGGATTAACAAGAACAAGTTCTCCTTCAGAGTCCAGAAAAACCTGAATGGAAGACCCTTCTGCGGCAAGCTGCCCGTCAGATTCTCTGAAAATACGAAATTCAAACATTATTTTGGCAGCTTGAGTATAGATGTACCTTGTTTCTATAATGGCACTATCACCATAGACAAGCGGAGACTTGTAGCTGATATGCAAATCGACAACAGGCGCAGTATAACCAAAATTATAAATATCAAGATACCCAAGACCGGGATATTCCAATCCAAAAGCCTCTCTCCCATCTTCCATATACTTTACATACTCACCATGCCATACAATTTTGAGAGAATCTACCTCATTGAATCTTACCTTAATTTTAGATCTGCAAACTAACTCTTTGCTGTCTGTCAGTGTTTTTCTCTTCATACCTTATTATTTTTCTTCCCTTTGAAGGAAAATCTTCAATTCTCCCTCTGCCACAACTTTTCCATAACTTTCAACTATGACAGATACAAGAGATATATCCTGATACTTCTGAATTTCACTTACAGTCGTTTCTAACATATGGCCTGTTTCTGGAAGTCTTTCAATCTTAAGTTTACTTAGTGCTCCTATAAAGCCTACAGGTATCTCCTCGCCTCTACTTTTAAAATCCACTCCGACCGACAACGCTGCAGACTGCGCCATATGCTCTATAATACCGGACTCTGTAAAAACACCATTTCGACAAAAAAGAGTGTTTTCTGCAGGTGTATATCCGGTATAAGAAATATTACCGTTTTTACCATAGTAGCTGTCTACCATTACTATTGGAAATCTCTGAGGTATAAATGTCAAAATTTCCTCACCCGATATTAAGGCTTTCTCAAATATTCCCATATCAACCCTTTTTTCTTTTTTACACTTCTCATGTACTCCAATTGTCCAAAAAGAGGATCATCCGGAAATACCCACGCTTTATTTGTGTCAAGTGCCATCTTTCT
>JAHDRO010000188.1 GCA_018433265.1 Bacteroidales bacterium | reverse complement strand
TTTCCAAAGCTTTTTTTATTGCGTCTTCAGGCAGGCCGGGACCTGTACTTGTAAGTATTACAAAAAATGCACTTGTAGATGATGTGGACTATCAATATGTTCGTTACACCTCTTCTCGTTTAAATAAACAATTCTTCAAGACAAAACTTGAAGTAGAGATTTCCGAAGCTGTCAGAATGATTAATAACGCTGAGAGGCCGATGATTATTGCAGGTCAGGGCGTTATACTTTCAGGGGCGGAGAGAGAATTATTGGAATTGGCGGAAAGAGGTAATATCCCTGTCGTCTCAACACTTATGGGGCTTTCATCTGTGTCGAGTAATCATCCTCTTTTCATGGGAATGGTGGGTATGCACGGCAATGTGGCTCCAAACAAAATGACTCAGCAGAGTGATCTCATAGTGGCAGCAGGTATGCGTTTCAGTGACAGAGTTACAGGCAATACAGAGAGATACGCTCCTAATGCAAAAATTATTCACATAGATATTGATAAAGCCGAATTCAACAAGAATGTCAAAGTTGCTCTTCCCTTGTGGGGTGATGCAAGGGCAATTTTAGGGAAAATAGCTCCGGAAGTTAAATTCAATGAGAGAAAAGAGTGGTTTTCCTTTATTAATGAATATTTGGAGAAAGAGCGTAAAATGATAATTAATAAACTTATGAAGCACGATCCTAACGGCATGATAAGTATGGCTCAAGCTGTCGATTGCGTTGCCAGATTGTCCGGGGGAGAGGCAGTTATCGTGACAGATGTGGGTCAAAATCAAATGTTTGGTGCCAGGTATTCTAAATTCAACAGCAAGAGAAGTTTTATTACCTCAGGAGGTTTAGGCACAATGGGCTATGGACTTCCGGCCTCCATTGGAGCAAAAATGGGTGTTCCTGACAGGGAAGTTGTACTTATTGCCGGTGATGGAGGGTTCCAAATGTCTATTCAGGAGCTTGGAACTATTCTTCAATCTCAAATTAAGATAAAAATCTTATTGTTAAATAATTCATATCTCGGAATGGTAAGACAATGGCAACAGCTTTTTTACGACAAACGATACTCGTTTACTGAACTGATAAATCCTGATTTCATGAAAATAGCTCAGGCATATAACATCGCTTCAAGAAAAATCGAACATTGTTCAGAGCTCGAAGAAGGAGTAAAGGACATGTTGTCAAGCGAAGGGAGTTTTCTTCTTGAAGTAGTAGTAAAGAGGGAAGAGAATGTTTTTCCCATGGTTCCTTCAGGAGCTTCATTAGACGAATCAATTTATAATGCAGATAACTAAATAATAACGATATGGAAAGAGAATACATCGTAGTAGCTAATGTTAATAATCAGATTTCTGTTTTGAACAGAATCACATCAGCTTATCTTAAGAGACATATTAATATAGAGAGTCTCAATGTGTCTGAGTCTTACATAAAAGGTGTAAGTACTGTAATGATTTCTGCAATAACAACTGCTGAAACAATAGAAAGAATAGTCAATCAGCTTGGAAATATTATAGATGTGCATTCTGTTGACTATTTTCAGAGGGAGGATATAATCTTCAAGGAACCGGCTCACTATAAGATATTAAAACACAACATTAATCAATAAACACAACTTAAATTAATTAGTAAAATGGCAAAGATGAATTTTGGTGGCGTTATGGAAAACGTCGTAACAAGGGATGAATTTCCACTTTCAAGAGCATTGGAAACACTCAAGGATGAGACAATCGCTGTAATAGGGTATGGAATTCAGGGTCCGGGGCAGTCTCTTAATCTCAGAGATAATGGCTTTAAGGTAATTGTTGGTCAAAGAAAAGGTTCAAAGAGTTGGGATAAAGCTGTTGCTGACGGTTGGGTGCCTGGAAAGTCGCTTTTTGAAATAGACGAAGCTTGCAATAGAGGTACAATCATTCAATACTTGCTCTCGGATGCGGGGCAGATAGAGCTTTGGCCGGTAGTGAAAAAATCTCTTACACCCGGAAAGGCGCTCTATTTTTCACATGGATTTGGAATAACCTATAGTGATCGAACAGGCATTGTACCTCCTAAGGATGTGGATGTTATACTTGTAGCTCCTAAAGGTTCAGGGACATCTCTCAGGAGACTCTTTCTTGAAAAAAGAGGACTGAATTCAAGTTATGCAATTTATCAGGATGCAACAGGAAAGGCTTTTGAGAGGACAATCGCTCTTGGAGTTGGCATAGGTTCGGGTTATCTTTTCGAGACTACATTTAAAAAGGAGGTTTATTCTGATCTGACAGGTGAGAGAGGAACTCTTATGGGTGCAATTCAAGGTATTTTTGCAGCTCAATATCAAACGTTACGTGAGAACGGACATACTCCTTCTGAGGCATTTAACGAGACAGTTGAGGAACTCACTCAAAGCCTGATGCCACTTGTATCTGAAAATGGAATGGACTGGATGTATGCCAACTGTTCTACAACAGCACAGCGTGGTGCTTTAGACTGGTGGAGGAAGTTCAGAGATGCCACTCTTCCTGTCTTTACCGAACTTTACAGAGAGGTGGCAAAAGGTAATGAAGCTCAGCGTTCAATTGATTCGAACAGTATGTCAGATTACAGGAGTAAACTTGATGCTGAGCTTAAGGAATTGAGAAATAGTGAAATGTGGCAAGCAGGAGAAGCAGTTAGATCTCTCAGACCGGAAAGGAGCGGAGAAAATAAAAGTTGAAATGGGCTATTTTCCTCATATAAAGGATATCTCAAGAGCGCGGATAACAATTAATCCAGTTATAAATGCTACTCCTCTTATGCAGAATCTAAATCTGTCAGAACGTTATGGTGCCAATGTTTTGCTAAAGCGTGAAGATCTTCAGGTTGTTCGTTCATACAAAATAAGAGGAGCTTTTAACAAAATCAGTAGCTTGACAAAGGAGCAGCTTAAAAAGGGGGTAGTTTGTGCCAGTGCAGGAAATCATGCACAGGGTGTGGCTTACTCTTGCTGCAGGCTGGGGATAAAGGGTGTAATTTATATGCCTGCCACAACTCCAAAACAAAAGATCAATCAAGTAAAAATGTTTGGTAAAGAGCAGATTGAAATTGTATTGACAGGTGATACTTATGATGCTGCCTGTGAGGAGGCTAAAAGATTTTCTACAGAACAAGTTATGACTTTTATCCATCCGTTTGACGACCCTAAAATAATTGAAGGCCAAGCTACAATCGGTATGGAAATATTGCAGGATGCCAACGATAAAATTGATTATCTGTTTGTTCCTATTGGAGGTGGAGGCCTTGCATCAGGAATCGGTGCCTATTTTAAACAGGTTAGTCCAGAGACCAAGATTATAGGTGTTGAACCAGAAGGGGCTAAAAGTATGAGACTTGCATTTGATAGAGGTGAGGTTGCTTCACTTGAATCAGTGGATGGGTTTATTGATGGTGCTGCAGTAAAGAGAGTTGGTGAGTATACCTATCCTATTTGCAAAGCTGTTTTGGATGATTTAATAGCTGTTCCTGAAGGGGCTGTCTGTTCCACAATACTGGAATTGTACAATAAAAATGCTATTGTCGTGGAGCCTGCAGGAGCACTTTCCATTACTGCTCTGTCGAAATATTCAGATCAGATAAAAGGTAAAAATGTGGTATGTATCGTTAGCGGAAGCAATAATGACATAACAAGAATGGAGGAGATAAGAGAAAGATCTCTACTTCACGAAGGGTTTAAACACTATTTTATTATTCGTTTTCCTCAGCGTGCAGGTGCATTACTCTCTTTTGTGAGAGATGTGCTTGGTCCGGGAGACGATATTACCTACTTTGCATATGCCAAAAAGAATAATAGGGAGCAAGGGCCGGCTGTTGTTGGAATAGAGCTGGCCTCAAGCTCCGATTTTCCAAAGCTGATAGAGAGGATGAATCAAAAAAAGATTGTATATGAATATCTTAACGACAATCCGGATCTTTTCGGATTTTTAATAGTATAAGATATTTTCATCTTAGTTCATCATGTGGGGCAAGATAGTAGCCACCTCACTCTTTAAAAAAAAGGCTGTCTCAAATTTGAGACAGCCCGTAGGTTTTAATATACAAAGTTGTTTACTGGTATATGACAATAATTACAGCATGCCTCAAACGAATAATGAAAATACCAAAAAAATATTACTAAAAAACGTTTTATTACAACATAATGTCACAATGTTGTAAATTAGTAGATTAAGATTTATTCATAATTGTGGTCTGCCTGTTAATGGACTCTTGATGGATTGCCTTGAAAATAGTATTGATCATCTCTTCGCTGAGTTTATATTTCTTCCCTTTTTCAACTATTTTCTCAACTACCTCTTTCCATCTCGCTGACTGAAGTATGGTTATTTTATTCTCTTTTTTGTAACTTCCTATAGTTTCGGCAATTGTCATTCTGTCATTCAGGATTTTTATGAGCTTTTCATCACAAACATCAATTTTGTGCCTGAGTTCTTCGAGAGTAAACATTAAGAGAGGATTATCGTTCGAAGGATCTCGTATTATAAGACTGTTGAGAATAGTTCCAAGTTCCGACGGGGTTATTTGCTGTTCGCTGTCA
>JAHDRO010000023.1 GCA_018433265.1 Bacteroidales bacterium | reverse complement strand
TAAAACACTAATTACAAGCCATTTACAACAAACTCCGACAGGTGGAGACCATTCTGCTCTTTTCATTTTCAAACAATTATATTTTTATTTATTCAAAGTTAAAAATTAAAAACCAAGTTCACTCTCTATGGGAGAAAGTGCATTGAGAGACAACTCGACAAATTCTTCCAGCTGCAATCCAAGGCATTCACACTCTCTGATGTTTTCGCGTTTGACTGACGCCGCAAATATCTTTTCTTTCATCCTCTTGACCACAGATTTAACTTTAACACTCGAAATTTTCTTATCAGGATACACAAGAGCTATAGCAAAGATAAAACCTGTAATTGTTTCACCTGCAGCCAGTGCATGCTGGAATTTTGTAGTCCTCTCCTTGCCTGAAGCCTTTTCATTATGCATTATAATGGCATCAAGCACCTCTTCAGGTAAATCCTCATTCTGAAGCATTTTTGCTCCTTCCAAACCATGACGGCAAGAGTCCCCGGCGGTTAATTCCACATCAATATCATGCAGCAACCCAGCAATTCCCCATAAATCCTTCTCATCTTCCAGACGCTCTGCAAGAGCCCTCATAACCGCCTCGGAAGCAAGACTGTGGGCAATCATTTTAGGATTATGCACATTAGCTTTCAGCAATTGAAAATAGTAATCTCTGCTTTTCATGTTTTATTTTGTTTTATGATAAATTTGAGCTGAATTAATAATATTCTGCCATATACTGTAAGCAGCCAGTCCAACTGACACGAGAGGATTGAGATATGTAAATCCTATCCACATGGCAAGAGCAATGTTTTTCTGACCCAGTCCCTGCGTTGCAGCAATTACATCCTTATAATGCAGACCAACTTCCCGGCCAATTGCAAATTGCAACAGGCAGGCCACAAGTGCAATCAGAGCCAGCCCAATCTCCATAGGAATAAAACTTGACGGCTGTTGCGCAACATATGTTGTTGCCTTGCCTATTACAATAGCCAGTGTCAAACCCCACAAATAAAAGGCTATATCCTGCCCATTAACGAGAAAATAATTAATCTTGTATGAAATTTTTCTTACAAATACAACGACTATTAAAGGCAAAAAAATTAATGGCATCATCTGCTTTGCTATTACCAAAGATGTAGCCAGAAAAGTGCCCTCTCCGACACCTCCTGCCAAAGGAAGCAATAAGGGGAAGACAAGGGCGATAACAAAATAACAGAGCAAGGTATAAGAGACAATAGAGGCAGTATTGCCCCCGAGAATATTTGTTGTAACAGGAGCAGAAGTGGCTACCGGACACAACAGGCAGATAAATGCCTGCTGGGCAAAAAGCGGATTCCATCGATGAAGAGCAAAATAAGCAATGATAGAAGTTCCAACCTGAATGAGTATTAATGCAAACGGCATTGGGAAAATGCTTAATTCTCTGAAGTCCAATTTACTATATGTAAAAAGAAGCATAAGCCCTATCAAATATGGAATTGCAGCATTTGCCACTAAAACCGCTTTTGGAATTGTCAAACCCAAAAATATACCGACAACCAGTGCTATCGGCATAACAATACTTTTAAGTTTAGAAGTGTTCACCATATTAATTTTCAAATTTAGGAAATAATCATAACACCTTATTGCTAATATTCTAAACTGCTAACTAAAATGTATTCTGAGACTGAAAAAATAGAGGCTGTCTAAAAAGTACCAGGCAGCTTTTTTTACTTTTATTCCACCCAAAGAGGTTGCACAAAAACAAAAGCTTCCCTGCTTAATATCAGCAAGAAAGCCTTGGATTTGTGTCGGATTTCTACTTACAACATCAAAATCTTATACTTCTACCATCTTTCGAAGAATTAATACCACAAGTTCATTCTGCAAGAGTGGTCAGCCAGATTGTGGATACTCTCAATATCTCAGCCTTACTGGAAGAGTACAAGGAAGGGGGAACATATAATACCCTAAAAAAATTGGATCATGTGCTTAATTGAAAAAACGTAAATTAAACCCATGGAAAAAAAAGAAATCGACTCAAATTTAGCTCAAGCTTCAAGGCTAAGATAGACATCAAGGCATTAAAGGAGAGAGAAACATTATCAGAACTATCAGCAAGATTTGAAGTTCACCCTAATCAAATCTCGCAATGGAAACAAGAGTTTCTTTTTAGGAGAGAAAAATATATTTATCCTTACTTGCTTAATAATCTTGATATCAACCGATCAAATCAGGTTTGGGAAATAGATATGTTCTTTAAATGGATAAAGCAGAACATGACCATTAAATAAAAAGTTCTGGGGTTACTCAGAGAACGAGGTCAAAACTCACCTTTGGGTGGCCATATGCACTTTTCTGATTATCGCAAGGATAAAAGCCAGCTAAAAAAGTAAATACACAATTACAGAAGTTGCAACGATTCTAGGCGTATCTGTCTTGGAAAAGATAGACCTCGACGAACTCCTTACAAACCCTGAATTACTCAGTCAAAATCAAAATGTCAAGGAACCTAATTTGTTTTAAAAATTTAACGCATCAGTACTAATTGTACTATATAGATTTACTCCCAAGTTATTTTTATAGAATATGGCACTCCATTTAAGACAGACAAGTCCCCGGAATATAATTCTCCCCACTGAGAATTGACAACCTCAACGGTGGATGCGCATTCAACAGCAATGTACCATTTGCCTGCAGAAAGATGATCAATATTAATTTCTTTTTGTGCTCCTAAGGAGATGTTCATATAATCTGCTTTTTGTATAAAGGCTGGAGCCTCTTTTCTCATATATAAGTTAAGACAATATTTGTCGGTCCCTCTTAAGACCACCTTTATATTTTTTGCATTCTTGGGGATTGTAGTTGTAAAATGATGGTACTGTTTGTCTCCTATCATTGTATAATCAGGGTCATTGTCAGTTGTGGATTTTATCATATCTCTCGCAACTCCGTTTAGTAACTCCCCTTTAATTGTCGGGGTTCCACACCCTTCCATTGCATATCTTATAAGTGCGCTCATCAGATCCAATCTCTCTCCTGATGTATACCCTTCCGGATGTGATCCTATTAACACTACGCGTCCCGTTTTTTCATTATTCTTCCAAGCCCATGAACTGATTTTTTTATCTATTGAGAAATCTTTTGCTGTTAATGGTTTATAATCGTATCTCATCAATATTTCAGTCCCTTTTGGCAATCCTTTTGCGTCGTATGCAAATCCACCACCATTGTGATAAACACTGTCAACATGCATATCACCTCCAAAATCATAATATTTTAAAATAGGTGCTCTTTTCTCTATAAAGTGACCTGTAGGCGTTTTCGCTAATTTTGTTGAACGGACAATGCCCGGCCATATTCCAAGATATACAGGGTTCAGCTTAATAGAATCTTCTGTTACGGCAACACCAAGAGATGCCAGGAACATCCCGGCACAGGTACCCAGATAACTTCCTCCGTTATTCACGAAAGTCCGAATATTAGCTCTTCCTTTTTCTGAAAGAGATCTCCCATGAAGTGTTGCTTTGCCTCCGTTCACATAGATCATTCTAAAACGTGGTGCACCGTCCGGATATAGCAATACTCCATTTAGGTCTGCTTCACTTCCTGAAAAAAGTTGTTGCTGCATTATTGTATCTTGATGGGTCAAGGGAGATTCTGGAGTGTCTTTTCCTGTAACAAAGTGTTCGATGCTCAAATTGAGCCTTCTTGCTGCAGGAAGGTCTTCCCTTGAGGTAAGCTTTATACCCCCATCCATATATATATCTTTATAATAACCTTGAGAATACAAATTGGTAACACTGATAGTAGTTAAAACTACAATTGCAATGCTTGCTCTAATTAACCTTTCTAGTTTCATTGTTTAAAGTTATAATTTAAGGGCACCTCGAAAAACTACTTTTTTGATGCCATTATTAAATTCAAATATATATTTTAGTTTTCGAAAAACCTAATTTTACCCCCTATTTTTTTATTTGATTAATATCAGGTACTTATAAAAACGCATCTTTCACGTCCGGGCATACCTATCCCATGGATACTGCTATTTTTAACTGAGTACAACGACTGATATTGTAAGTGAGATTCATTAGCCCGATTTTCGTTTTCGCTCTCGCAATCCCAATAGTACGGACAATGGAGCCATGCATGCAGTTTTCTACAAAGCCGAACACGTGTTCGATCCTTACTCTTGTCCTGGATTTCTCTTTGTTATTGGCTTTCTGTCCTTCGGTCAATGGTTTGTTGCGGTAGCTTTTCTCAATTATTATGTTGATGACTTTTTTCTTTTTGTAAACTGTTTCCTGATCCTCTCCTGTATAAGCGCTATCAGCATAAAGCGGTTGTCCCTCGTCTTTCTCTGTCAGCAACTGTTACATAACCTGAGAGTCACGTACCAATGCAACTGTTCCATAGAAGGTCGTGTTGTTTTTCTTTGTCCACCTGGCATCCACGTCCTTCTGTGCTAATTTATGGGGCTTCACTTTCCACTCCCCTGGCGCTGTACCTGTCTCTTTAATATGTTTGTTCTCTTTGCGGGTATTTCGTTGGCGTGGAGCCTCTACAAAGCTGGTCTTTTTCTATAAGCTGCTCCCGGAACAACCAAAATGTTTTACTGTCAGGAACCTTGTCACTTTTCTTCATTTCCAAAAACTGCTTAAAACTTGCCCGGTCAACAATTTGATATTCCAACTGTTCATCAGAAAGGTTATACAGACTTTGAATAATAAGGGCTTTGAACAATATCAACCGGTTAAATGCAGGGCGGCCTCACTTCGATAAGTCCCTATCTTCATTTTTAAATGCTTCATTTATAGGTGATTGAAATATTTTCCAGTCAATAAATTTATCCATTTTTTTTAGCGGATCGCCAAGCTTAGTAAGCTTTTCCATTAAAAAATGGTCATCAAACAGGCCTAAATCATTTATATTTTTTATCTCGCGCTTTTCTTGTCAAGATATAAAATATAGTCAATAAAATCAACTTTATATTATTAACAATTAGGCATATATATCAACAATGAGTTTTTAGAGATGCACTAAATATAAAGCCTATATTCTCGACTTGAGAGATGGTTTCTGGGCTGCTCTCGCAGAAGTAGAGAAATAAGCCAAGACCGAGATTGACTTCAATAAGAATATAAAAGCAGCTATTTCGTACATTGAAAGTAATATTGAAAAGACGAAGGGGATGATAGGTGGGTTTACAAGCAAACAGACTGAAGGGCTAAAGGAGTCTGTGCAAAAACCACTTTTTAAACGAAGTGTCTACTGATTGGTTTTTTATACTAGTTTTTATAATAAGGATATTGGGCTCTCATAAAATTGATTTTCAAATAATGGGAATTATTTTCACAATTAAATTGGAAACAAAATAGCGTATAATAATATAAATAATGAAAATAATGACTTTTGATCTTATCTCTAAAGTCTTTTTCTCCCATTATTGACAAACAACGTTTAAGATTATAAATAATCATAAGGATATAGGCTTCACTCATTGCATTCTTCTTGCCTCTCATTAGGGTAAAGAATGTTCAATTATTGCTCTTCGAAGTTTGTAATAATCAGGGTTGTCAAGAACCCTTCTATTGTTTTCATCAATTATATCCTGAAATTCACTTCTCTCGATAATTCTCCCTCCTTTATTCTGAGTGCATATTTTTCTCTTTTGACAATTTTTACAAGCCTTAGTTTTATAAATTTTGGATTTATAATGTCCTCTGTTGATCCATCCGGAGCCACAAGTCATCTTTTCACCGGAAGGGCAGGTATAACAATTTCCTTCGTTATTGTAAATAAAGGATGAAAGTGGCAGGCAATTATCATAAGGTGTAGTACTTGGCATAGGTGATGAATAAGTGCAAATACCGGAATCCTTACAAACAATATGAGAATGAATCAGTAATTTATTTTTGGCATCAGCTGCTGCTTGAATATTAAAACCAATACCAGAGATGTTATTTGCCAGCATAAGGGCTCGTGCATCCTTGTCTGTAAGACTGATTTGAGATTCTCCACTATCTTTAAGAGCCTTGTTTAGTTCCTCATATTTTTTACGTCTGTTAAGTTTCAATTGAATCTTTTCCTTGAGCACTGCCTTATCCTCTGCATCAGACTCGTCTAATTGAGCTTCATATTCTGCAACTTTTTTGTCAATGTAGTCAAGGTGCCTGTCTATCTTTTTCTGAGTAAAGTTTTTTCTAATACTGTTTTGTGCGAAAATCTTAAATGAATCAATTGCAATTGTTTCTCCCTCAATTAGGTCTAAATCTTTAAGCATCAAAACAAACCTCTTGAAAGTTGCTGTAAATGCATTGGAATTTTCTTTTCTGAAATAAGCAATAGTTCTGAAAGAGGGAGTTAACCCTTTTAGCAACCACCACAGTTCAACATTAACTTTACATGCGTGTTCCAATTTCCTGGATGATCTTATGGAATATTTATACCCATATAAATAAAGCTTAAGTAACATTGCAGGATCATAAGGTGGTCGTCCCTCATTCTGTATAGTCGAGTGCTTAAACCCGAGTTCTGCAAGAGGTAGTAAGTCTACAAATAGATCAATTACTCTTGCCCAGGAATTTTCCGGAACCAATTGTTCTAAATAAATAATTTGGAACTGATTTCTATCTTCACCAATAACATGTTGCATATCTAACTAATTAAATTACTGTTAAATATACAATTTTC
>JAHDRO010000128.1 GCA_018433265.1 Bacteroidales bacterium | reverse complement strand
GTCCCGTGAAGTATCACAAAACCGTCATATTTTTCATAATTTTCATAGATTATTTCAGCAAGTTCGACCCAGAAGGAGGTATTAATTTCAGATGAATCAATTGGAGGATCGAATGAGTAGGAATCTATTTTGTAGCCGAATTTTCTTAATTCAGGGACTTCAGCTTCAATCTGATCAAATTTAAATGGGACAAGAGCAAGAGTATCAGGATCTTGCTTCATGCCAATAGTCCCACCTGTGTAAATAATAAGGATTGATGAATTCATTTTTGTAATTTAAATAATCTTATAGCATTAGCAGTCGTAATCTCTGCTACCTCATCTATACTGCATCTTTTGGATTCAGCTATTTTGTCGGCAATGAAAGGAATAAAAGACGGTTCATTTCTTTTGCCTCTGAACGGCACAGGAGTCAGCCAAGGTGCATCTGTCTCAAGTACTATGCGGTCAAGAGGAATTTTTAAGAGAGTAGAAGGAAGGCTGGAGTTTTTATATGTGACTGTACCACCAATGCCAACCATAAAATCTCCATATTTTTGTGTTCTTTTGAATGTCTCGTAACTGCCCGAAAAGGCATGAAACACTCCTTTCAACCCTAAATGTTTTGTTTTGTCAAGGATTGAAAATGTCTTTTCAGTTGCTTCTCTGACATGGATTATGACAGGTAGTGACAGCATGGCTGCAAGTTCAAGTTGTTTTTGAAATGCAATAGATTGTTGTTCAAGAAACTCTTTTGACCAGTATCCATCCATTCCAATCTCACCGATGGCTGTGTAGATACCTTTTTTAGCATTATCGAAGACAAACGCAAGTTCATCTTCCCATTCATTATTTACAGATGTTGGGTGCAATCCAGTGGCTGGATATGCAAAAGAACTTTTTTTGTTTGACAGTGCAATTAAATCAGAATGTGACTTTTTGTCTATCCCGGGCAAAATACAGGAAAAGACGCCCTCTTCTTCGGCTCTTGAAATCACTTCATCAATATCTGTTACAAAATCGGCATCATAGAGATGTGAGTGAGTATCGATATACTTTTTCATCTATGTGTTATGATACTGTATCTCTCTCCGGGCAGTGCTAAGACAGAACCTTCGAGTTCCATGTCGAGCAGTAATGATGAAAGAAGAGGCAGATTTATGTGGCATTTTGCCATAATTTCATCTTTTGTCAACCCGGATTCATTGTTCAAAGCTAATATAATTTTTTCTTTGTTAGGGTCGTCATAATAAAATAGTTTTTTTTGAACTGGCTGATGGCTTCTCTTTAATTCCCAACCCATAGATTTTACGAAATCTTCTGTCGAAGTAAAAATTGAGGCTATATTTTTTGAAATAAGAGTGTTACAGCCTTGAGAGCATATGTCTCCAATTCTTCCAGGTAAAGCAAAGACCTCTCTTGAATAGGAATGTGCTAATTTTGCGGTAATTAGAGCACCTCCCCGTTCTCTGGATTCAATAATAATGGTCGCTTCGGAAAGCCCTGCAATTATTCTGTTTCTTTGGACAAAGTTAACCTTGTGAAACTGGCTGTTTCTTGGAAATTCTGTAATAAGAGAACCATTATTGATTATTTTTTCTGCAAGGTTTTTGTGTGAAGCAGGGTAAATTTTTTCCATACTCCCCGGCAAAATTGCGATTGTACCTAAACTTGCATTTAATGCGGCTGTGTGGGCGACAGCATCTATCCCATATGCAAGTCCACTGACTATCACAGGCTTTAAGCCTAGCTCTTTCATGGTTTGAATGATAGTTTTGCAACACTCACTTCCATATTTCGTGGGCATTCTTGTACCAACTATCGAAATCAACAGG
>JAHDRO010000050.1 GCA_018433265.1 Bacteroidales bacterium | reverse complement strand
CAATAATAGAAAAGACTTAAAATAGACGCTAATAGAAGAATAAAAAAAGCGTCGAAAAGGAAGAGCTATAGATAATAACATTTATATAGAAAGATTTTGGAGAACAATTAAACAAGAGTAAATTTACATTTGGCCAGCTGAGGATGGGAACATGCTTGTAAGAGGCATAAAAGAATATACGAGCTACTGCAATAATCAGAGATCTCACCAAAGATTGGACAGACCAACACCATTTGATTGGTATGAATTTGAAGCAAAGTACTTAAACTTAAAAACCATTCCTGGTGGTTGGAAGATGGGGAGTATAATAATGTTAAATCTCTTATAAGATGGTTAAAAAATTATAAATACCATGCTCTATGCAGTAAATAAATAGTAAATAAATACAATAACTCATTTCCAATGAAAAGAAAGCTCTTCCAAACAAAACAAATTTTATCATATGGACTAATGCGAGTAAGCACAAGTTTGGTTACATTAAAATTGTTACCTGATTGTTACCTGCACAGGTAATAATATGCTCTAATTAATTGTTTTTTAGGTTATTCTCTTGTTACCTGCAATAACTTATCTTACGTAAACACGGTTATTTGTTGAAATAATTCATTTTTTACAGATATTTGTTACGGGTTAGGTGATAAAATCCAAGTTATTATTCTGGCCCCATACACCGAACGATACCACTGCTTGGAGGTGAGTTGGGAGGGGTGCAATTCCTGAAATTTATAAATTATGGGAATTGATGTTTATACTCTTTCTATTGAGTATCCTGATGCAATAATTCAAGTAAAATTAGGGGATCTTGTTGAAGCTGCTCGTCAGTTTGCAAAAGATCTGGAATCATTAAAAGAATCTACAAGAAAAGACAGAAACTTACCCGATACTCTCTATACTAAAAGAGAGGTTATGGATTTATTGGGTATAAGTGAGACCACCTTATGGAGATGGCATACAAAATACGACTATCTGCACCCGATTATGGTAGGTTCGGAGCGTCGCTGGAGCAGAAAAGATATCTCTGCAATTATTGAAGGGAAAGTCAAAGACTATGCCGGCAACCCTGTCTGGACAGTAGGGAAAAGCATTATTTCATGTAAAGAGAGAAAGTAACGGGGGCGGATGATAGTTTCACAGACAAGCTTTCTTTGGAGCTTGAGAAAAATTCTATTGTCAGCGATGATTGTAAACACGTCGGGATGCTCTCAATCAAGACGGCGAACAAATCAGTTGAAGATGCTCTGAAGATGCCGGATCCTGTGGATCTTTATTATGGACTTCTCAATGAGGGAGAGGTGGCTTGTCTGTTTGCAGATTCAAATGCCGGTAAATCCATTTTCGCGGTCCAAATGGCAGATTACATATCCAGGTATAGAAAAGTTCTTTATGTGGATGGACTATAACATCAGATATTGTAATAAGCTCTGTAAATCCCTCAATAGACAGCGATTTTACACTATTCCTGTCAAATTTGCTTGGAAGAGAAAACACCCTCAAGGTGGTAAGAGATTACCGCATTGGAGTCACAAAAAGCAGAGATGTGATCTTCTACCAGATAGACATAGAGGGTCGTTGTCGTACAGGAAAGATAATGAAGTATAATCGGATGACAGGACACAGGATTAAAGATGAAAATGTGGGTGGAAAAATTACGTGGGTTCACTCTATTTTGAAGCAGTCCAGCAATCCTAAACTGCGTTTGCCGGACAGATGGGATTTAACACAGTGTTTGTTTGGAGAGCATCTTTTGAAGCAATATCCATTTAAGAATGTGGCCATTGTTGAGAGTGAGAAAACTGCTGTTATCTGCAGCTCTTTTTGGCCGGAGTATGTGTGGCTGGCTACCGGTGGAAAATCTCAACTCAATAACCGGCTCCAAGTTCTGAAAGGGCGTAAGATTGTGGCCTTCCCGGATGTGGATGGGTACCAGGAGTGGAAAGAGAAATTATATCAACTTCGGGAGCTGGACATAATGGTTTCGGATATTCTGGAGAAGAATGCCACTGCAGAGGACAGAAATAATCATGTAGATATTGCTGATCTGTTAATTCGGCAATATCGGAAAGAGCATATTGCCATTACTCCGGTTGAGGAGAAAAAGTATCCGATGAAAAATCCTGTTTTTTTGAAAATGAAAGAATATGTAAAACTGGGCAATGAGGAAGAGATTGCTTTGTTGATTGATGACTTAGATTTGGAGATAGTGGGGTATAAGAAGATCTGATGTTCCGGTGTTATCACTTTATGGTTTGCGAAACATCTTTAATGATTGATTTTTTACCTGTTTTAACGAAGTATTCTTTGCAATAATTTTTTTGCTAAAACTTTTCATACACAAATATTTGGCATTAATTTTAAATGTCATAACTTTATAACGTTGTATGTGAAATTGAAGTATTACTATTAATACCCCCTTTATATATTAAGATTGGCAACATCTGTAAGTAATAGTAATACATAGATTAACGCAGCTTGGAAATTGAAAAAATGTTACTCGTAAAAAAGGTCTGGTTAGCCAGCAAAATATCAGGAGCTAATATTAATTTTTGTACAGTTTAAACAAGTTAGCGCCTATTTTGAGCAGTAGACATTTTACCATATGCAGAAAATTTGAAACACATAAAAATATGAGTAAAGATAAAGAACGAGTGATTGTAACTGAACATGTCATGGAAATTAGACATCAGGCAAGTGGTAGATTTCTTGATGTTAGGGGCTATGTTGCAGACCATTTTAAATCCAATGAATTATTTCCACATTGGCAAATTGACTCTAATGTTGTTCAGTTTCGAGATGACCCTAAAACGCCAAAAAAAATTGGTGCTTTTGCTGGATATAAATCAGCCGGTTTATACACATTTGACCCCGATGCAAGAAATTATTTTGAAGAAAAAGCTGGTCAATTTTGGAAAACTCTTATAAAAAATCAATTCTATACTATTCCAGAATTACAAAGGTTTGGATGTAGAACAAAAGCTTTTTTAAATTGTTCGAAAACATTTGAGGAGATAAATGATAAATTGTATAATAAATTTTTCACTGAAGAATTTCGCATACTTGTTGGTGATAAAGAAAAGGACTTACAAATCGTAGTAAACTTAATATCAGGCAAGTTTCAAATAAATCTTACGTGTGGTCCGATTCATAAAAATGAGGCAAATAACTTTTTTAATTTTAAATCAGACCATTTTGAAGATACTGGTATTTTTCTAGATATAGATGTGTATATCGCAAATGGTATTCAAAATTCTATGATTCCAAGTTTAGTAAAAGAAGCAATGGTTATAACTTGGACAAAAATTGATAGTATTTCTAAAAGTGTTGGATTATAATGGCATTTAAACGAGAATATATTGAAAACTCATTACCTGAGATAGGGAAGACATCGTCTCCTTTGGATAATGAGAGAATTGTTTATGATTTCAATGAGGCTAAAACTTTTGATAGCTTACAGGTCAATCGCCAATACAATTCGGATTCTGATTCAGCAAAAGGTAGAATTAGTACTGGTGCTGTTATACCTTGTGATATGACTGTTAAATTGATACGTGCAGATTCTGCCAATTGGGAAATATTTATCACAGCCTTTAACTCATTAACATTGACAATTTTTGGTATTTTTCTTGGTGTTTGGATTTCAGATTCTAAACAAGATGTTCAAACATTTAGTTTTTTAGAGAAATTTGCTACTTTGTTTTTTCTTTTTATATCTGTTGCGTTGATTATTATTTGGATAATAATGAAAATAGGTCAGAGTAAAAGAGGAATAAAGATTCCTCAAGATTTTTTAAATAAATTTGAGGATAAATAAAAGAAACTGGCGCTAATAAGCTAAATTCCAGTTGAGCAGAGATTCAGAAACAAAGTTCTTCGTACCTTAGTTTTCGAATTAACGGGGGATAGAGAAACGGTTCTTAACTCCCAACCGTAATTCAGCGCGGAAACATTAGGCAACATATATAGATAGATGGAACAAGACCTTATAAAATATTTGGTAGAGTTAGAAGATGAAGGGGAAAAGTTGATTTCGATAGGAAAACAGCTTTTGGAACTTATCGGATTATCCGAATTTGCTCTTTTTTGTACAGCAATTTTAAATAGAACAATCAATTTAAACAGAGGTTTTATCACTTTGATTAAAGATTCAAATTATATTGCAGCAGCTCCACTAGTAAGATTAAACCTTGATAGCCTATTGCGTTTATTTGCTTCAACTCAAGTTGAATTTGATTATGAAACATTCGCGCAAAAGGTAAGAAAAGGAGAAAAAATAAGCAATATGAAGGACAAGGGTGAGGGAATCAAATTAAAAGATTTCGTACTTGCCAAAAGGCTTAAAGAAATAAAAGGGTTAGGTTGGGTAGGTAATGTTTATGATGTAGGAAGTGGATTCGTACACTTTAGCGAGAATCATGTTAAATCTTCTTATACAGTTGATGAAGAAATTATTACAGGAGGAATAATAAAGGGTGACGAGTTTATTTCCATCAAGGAAAAAATATCAGCTACTCATTTTATGATCCAAGCATCAAGAGGTATAAGAATATTTATCGGAGATTGGATAGAAATAATAAAGAAACAATAAAGCACGATTGCTTAACAAGCGTTAAATCCCATTAAAACGAGATTTTACAGCGAAATCGTTATGGGGCATAATAAAAACTGACCGACAGATGACAATGAAAAATATTTTTTTCAACAAATACTAACAACTAAAACATTTTACCTATGATTGAGGAATTTGATGAAAAACATAACAGAAATATCGAAAAGATTGATGGCATCTATACCTCAATAGATGAATATCTTACGATAATGAAAAGCGCCTGGGATTATAGGCGTGAAAGCAACAGGGCACCTGCTATTACAGCATGGAAAAATCGTTTTATCGATTGTAGAAGCATGTTGATTCAGAGCTACGAAAGTATCGTACAATATATTTTCGATTTGAAATTTATAAGAACAGATGCAAACCAATCACATAGCTCTGGAATTGACGATTTAGTTAGGACACTTCCTTTAATTCATCCAACAAATATTGGCGGAATAGGAAATTCAATAAATATGTCAACGCATCCTCAAGACACTATTATAAAACTCATGGAGGGTAAGTTTAAATTCGATAT
>JAHDRO010000400.1 GCA_018433265.1 Bacteroidales bacterium | reverse complement strand
TGCCTGAAAAGTTAAGATCTTCCAATCCGAGTTTTACAAGAACCTTTTCATATCGACTGATAGTTGAAGGTAATTGTTTCAACACCTTGTTCCTTTTCCTTGTTAACTTCGCTTTTTTTTTTTTTTTCTTGTGAAGAAAGGCAATTCTTTTGAAAGTAAAAAAAAAATAACTCCGAAGCACCCATGTGCGTGTAACATTATGCAGATCTGCGATATCTGTAGGTCCTAACCTGGAAAGTTCCAGAAAAAGTCTGGTAAGACCCTTAAAGCCTTTATGTTTCTTTTTAAAGTCAACCGGAAAGAAGTAAAGATTGTCTATGCCGGAAAACAATGGTTCGAGCCTGGGTTGTGACACAATTGTAAATTTAATATCTGGATTAGCCCCGGCATAATACCTGATAAGTGGCGCTCCTATGGCAACATCACCTATAGCGGAAAACCTTAATAAAATGATATGCCTAGTTCTTTTTTTCACTCTGATAAAGTATCGGATTTAATGCGGGGTCATTATACATCTTCATCTGTTTATAGAACTTCATGAATTTTCTCCCCTCTTCGATATCCGTTAAAAGCTGGTCTATTGCAAGCGAAAGATCTTCTCTTTGAGTAAGAAGTGTGCGATATTTTTCTTTACACCTGGCAATATGGTCATTTGAAGCATTACTCCTTTCACTCTCAATCTTCATGTGGTATATCTTAAGAGCAAGGATGGAGAGTCTGTCAATAGCCCAAGCAGGAGTCTCAGTATTGATTGTTGCATCATTCCGAGGAATAACATTGGAAAAAAGTTCCATGAAATAACTGTCTATCATCTCAACAAGATCTGTTCTCTCCTGATTGGAATTGTCAATTCTCCGTTTGATAGCAAGAGCTTTAACAGGATCAATTCCAGGGTCTCTGATAATATCTTCGAGATGCCATTGAACAGCATCTATCCAGTTCTTTTCGTATAAAAAATATTCAAGAGTCCCTTGATTAAATGGATTAATCATCTCCGCATCAACATTGTCCCATTTGTGATAATCATTTACAGATCTATCAAAAATTTCATTAAACTTATAGCTGTATTTCATTCCCTGATTTATTTCTCTCTGTTAATCAACCGTTCGCTAAAGGAAATCAGCTGGTCCTCCTGAGCACATGTCAAGCCAGCTGAAAGCACTATATCTCTCGCTTCAGCATGATATCTTGCAATCGCTTTTTCAGCATGTTCCCTTACACCTATCTCATCGTAAACAGACAAAACTTTAATTATTTTTTCTTTAGCAGAAATATTTTCATCTCTGAATAGCGCAAGTAGAGTATTTGTTTGCTCGGAATTTGCACGTCTGAAGGCTTCGACAAGCAACCATGTTTTTTTGTTAGATAATATATCACCTCCTATTGCTTTGCCGAAAGTTGAAGCATCTCCATAACTGTCAAGATAGTCATCCTTTATCTGAAACGCCAGACCAAGTTTAAAGGCATAATCATACAAAAGTTTTGTAATCTTATCTTCGGCTTCGGCAATAATTGCTCCTACTTTGGCAGAACAAGCAATTAATACAGCTGTTTTAAGCGATATCATTTCAGTGTAATCATCCATAGTAATAAAAGGAACAGATTCGTAATTCAAATCTAACTGCTGACCTTCACAAACCTGAGCAGCTGTTTTTGAAAAAAGTTCCAGGACTTTGCTTAAAACCTGCTCTGGAGCATGTGCAATATATTGATAAGATTTTATACACATCACGTCACCGGAAAGAATAGCAATATTGTTGTTCCATTTCTTATGAACGGTCATTTGATTCCTTCGCATGGAGGCATCATCCATAATGTCATCATGAATAAGAGTAAATCCATGGAATATCTCCATCGCAAGAGCCGGATATAAAATCTCATTATTGATATCATCCGAAAATAAATTATAGGTCATCAAAGCGATTTTCGGTCTCAATCTTTTACCACCTATAGAAATTAGATATTCAATAGGACTATAAAGTTCTTCGGGCTTTCCTTTGAGATTTATATTCATCAAAGCCTTTTCAACAATGGAATCAAGCTCTTCCAGCGTATACATAACTATTTTGTTCTGAATATTTTTCAAAGTTAATCTTTTTTAGACAATTTTGTATATTCGCAGCTGTGGACAAAGAAACAATAAAGCAGGCAAGAGTAGTAAAACACACTGGAAGTCATTATCTTGTAAGCAACTTGCCAGAATGGAAGCTTGCTAGATGTATTGTACGTGGCAAACTCCGACTGACAGATAGCAGAACAACAAACCCCATTGCAGTAGGAGACATGGTTGATTATGAATTGCAGAGTGATGGAACAGGCATAATTACAAAAATTTACCCAAGGCATAATTACATCATTCGCAAATCTGCCAATCTTTCC
>JAHDRO010000281.1 GCA_018433265.1 Bacteroidales bacterium | reverse complement strand
TAAGAGCCATGTCAGCAGCGTCTCCCTGACGGAAACCTGTCTTAAGGATTCTTGTGTATCCACCCGGACGATCAGCAATTTTTGGTGCAACAACACGAAAAAGCTCTGTTACAGCTTCTTTTTGCTTCAAATAAGCAAAAACTGTACGCCGAGAATGAGTCGAATCATCTTTTGATTTTGTTATTAAAGGCTCCACATACTCTCTCAGTGCCTTTGCCTTGGGTAATGTTGTTTCAATCCTCTTGTGAATTATAAGAGATGATGCCATATTGGCAAGCATTGCCTTCCGGTGCCCGCTCTTACGACCCAAATGGTTAATTGTCTTATTGTGCCTCATGTTTTAAAACTTTCTTTTCAATATTATACTTTGTTACATCCATGCCAAAACTAAGTCTGTAGCGCTCAATAAGCTGATCTATCTCTGAAAGCGATTTCTTGCCAAAGTTTCTAAACTTCATTAGTTCTGACCTCTGAAGAGATACCAGTTCCGCAAGAGTTTCAATATCGGCTGCCTTAAGGCAATTCAAAGCTCTAACAGAAAGCTCCATGTCGGCAAGTTTTGTCAAAAGAAGATGACGCATTCTGAGAGACTCTTCATCGAGCTCATTGCTTGTGACCTCTAAGGGAGTTTCAAGTGTTATCTTTTCGTCTGAAAACAGCATGAAGTGGTGAATAAGGATTTTTGCAGCCTCCTTCAGAGCTTCTTTCGGATGAATTGAACCGTCTGTTGTAATCTCTATATTGAGCTTTTCATAGTCAGTTTTCTGCTCTACACGCCAGTTATCAACTGAATACTTGACATTCTTTATTGGAGTGAAAATAGAATCAATCGCGATAAGCCCGAAAGGGGCATCATCAACCTTGTTTTCCTCAGCAGGGACATAACCTCTCCCCTTGCCTATCCTCAGCTCAATATTAAGTACAACAGAGGGTTCCATGGAACATATATGCCAATCTGGATTCAAAACTTTGAAAGAAGATAATTTTTTTGAAATATCTTCAGCAATAAAGTTTCCTTTGCCACTTACTGTAATATTTACAATCTCTGAGTCCTCTCCATCTACAATTTGTTTAAAACGAATTTGCTTTAAATTCAGTATTATATCTACAACTGTTTCAATTACTCCAGGAATTGTGGCAAATTCATGATCAACTCCATGAATCTTGACCGAAGTGATTGCATACCCTTCCAAAGATGAGAGAAGAATTCGGCGTAGTGCGTTCCCTATTGTGATACCATAACCAGGTTCCAGCGGACGAAACTCAAAACGACCAAACGTCTCAGTTGCATCAAGCATTATCACCTTATCGGGTTTTTGAAATGCTAATATTGCCATTTTATTTATTATTTATTTAGAGTATAACTCAACTATCAGTTGTTCATTAATTACTTCAGGCACTTCTGTTCTCTCAGGCATACTTATAAGCTTACCGGCAAGAGATACTCCATCCCACTCTATCCAGGCAAACCTGCTTGCACCACGGGAAACATTATTCTGAATAACTTCCAAACTTTTAGATCTCTCTCTTACCCCGACAATCTGGCCAGGCTTAACAAGTGTAGAAGGAATATTGCAAACTTCCCCATCAAGCACAATGTGACAATGTGTAACAAGTTGTCTTGCTGCTGCCCTGGAAGGAACAATACCCATTCTGTAAACCAAATTGTCGAGACGGGTCTCAAGAAGTAAAATCAAATTCTCACCCTTTCTTCCTTTCATTCTTGAAGCCTTTTCGTACAGATTGCGAAACTGTCTCTCAAGAATACCGTAAGTATATTTAACTTTCTGCTTTTCCTTTAACTGCATCCCATATTCTGAAGACTTCTTGCGCTTTTTTGCAAGACCATGTTGTCCGGGAGGGTAATTTTTCTTTTCAAAGCTTTTATCCGGACCAAATATAGGTTCTCCAAATTTTCGGGCAATTTTTGTTGACGGCCCTGTATATCTTGCCATATTAGATAATTTTAAATTAATTATTAAAGATTAAACTCTACGGCGCCCTTTTGGACGACATCCATTATGTGGAAGCGGAGTCACATCAATTATTTCAGTTACTTCAATCCCTGCACTGTGTACAGTACGTATCGCAGATTCACGTCCTGCTCCCGGACCTTTCACATAAGCCTTCACCCTACGGAGACCCAAATCATATGCAACTTTTGCACAATCGGCAGCTGCTGTCTGAGCTGCGTAAGGAGTATTCTTTTTAGAACCTCTGAAACCCATCTTACCTGCAGATGACCAACTGATTACCTGACCTGTAGAGTTAGTTAAAGTAATTATCACATTATTGAAAGTAGATGAAACATGGAGTTGCCCATAAGCATCCACCTTTACAACTCTTTTCTTGTTTGTTGTTCCTGTTTTCTTTGCCATGACCTAACCTCTATTTAGTTGCTTTTTTCTTGTTAGCTACTGTTTTCTTCTTACCCTTGCGTGTTCGGGCATTGTTTTTAGTTGACTGTCCTCTTACAGGCAAACCTAAACGATGACGGATACCTCTATAACATCCTATATCCATCAACCTCTTAATGTTCATTTGAACTACTGAGCGCAACTCTCCCTCAATTTTGTAATCCGATGCAATCATGGATCTGATTGCAGCAATTTGCTCATCTGTCCAGTCCTTTACTTTTGTATCAAAATCAATCCCCAGTGTAGAGAGAATTTTGCGTGCAGAACTGCGACCGATACCGTAGATATAGGTAAGACCTATCTCTCCGCGTTTATTGTTTGGTAAATCTACTCCGGCTATACGTGCCATATCTGTTTTTTCTCTTTATTGTTTTACAAATTAATAAATTACCCTTGACGCATTTTGAACCTTGGGTTTTTCTTGCAAATAACATACAAACGACCTTTGCGTTTTACAATCTTGCAATCCTCACTGCGTTTCTTTATGGATGTTTTAACTTTCATTTTTATATTTTTTATTTGTATCTGAAAGAAATTCTTCCTTTGGTTAAATCATATGGGGACATCTCTACCTTGACTCTGTCACCGGGAAGAATACGAATATAATGCATTCTCATCTTGCCGGATATATGGGCAATAATGATATGTCCATTATCCAACTCTACACGAAACATTGCATTTGAAAGGGCCTCTATAATTGTTCCCTCTTTTTCTATTGCCGGTTGTTTTGCCATTAAAGTTTTTAACCCCTGTTTTAATTTTTCTCTTCTATAAATTTAAATGTAGATAGAATATCAGGTTTTCCACCCCTTACTGCCACCATTAATTCGAAGTGTGCAGAATTCTTTTTGTCAAGTGTACTGACAGTCCATCCATTATCATGCATTATAATGCTTTTGGTACCTGCATTGATCATCGGTTCAATACAAATAACCATTCCTTCTATAAGTTTCTTACCATCTCCCACTCTCCCGTAATTCGGAACTTCAGGAGCTTCGTGAAGCCTTTTTCCGATTCCGTGCCCTACCATCTCTCTGACAGCTGAAAATCCAAAACTTTCCACATAAGACTGGATCGTAAATGAGATATCACCTATTCTATTGCCAACAACTGCTTTGCTTGCACCTCTGTAAAGCGACTCTTTTGTTACCTCGAGAAGCTTGAAGGTCTCAGGCGAAACATCACCAACAGGAAATGTATATGCGGAATCACCAAAGTACCCTTTCATCACAGTACCACAATCAACTGAAACAATATCACCCTCCTTGAGACGATAGTCTGAAGCAAAACCATGTACAACCTCGTCATTGACTGAAATACAAAGGGAATAAGGGAACCCGTTATAACCCAGGAAAGCTGGTACCGCACCATGATCTCTGATAAAGGTTTCGGCGATATTGTTAAGCTCCAGGGTTGTTATCCCGGGAACTATATGTTTGCCAACCTCTGCCAAAGTTCTGGATACCAGTAGAGCATTTTCTCTAAGTAACTCTATCTCCTCCTCGGTTTTAAGTTTAACCATATCTACAAAGAACTTTTGAATCCTGTTACATCCCTGAACGTCCCTTTAAACGGCCTGTTTTCATAAGACCATCATAGTGACGC
>JAHDRO010000160.1 GCA_018433265.1 Bacteroidales bacterium | reverse complement strand
TTCTGGGAAATGGGTGATACCGGACCATGTGGTCCTTGCAGCGAGATTCATATTGATATACGCAGTACTGAAGATAGAAAAAAAATAAGCGGCGCATCCCTTGTAAATAAGGGAGATCCACATGTTATTGAAATCTGGAATCTTGTATTTATTCAGTATAACAGAAAAGCTAATGGAGAATTAGCCCAATTACCTCAGAAACACGTTGATACAGGAATGGGACTTGAGCGACTCTGCATGATAATTCAAGGAAAACAAAGCAACTATGACACTGATCTGTTCACTAATATGATTGCCTCCATATCTCGTCTAAGTGGCAAAAGCTATAATGAATCAGAACAAATATCAGTAGCAATGAGAGTCATTGCCGATCATATCCGAGCCATAAGTTTTTCAATTGCTGACGGGCAACTTCCGTCCAATGTCAAGGCAGGATATGTTATCCGGCGTATCCTGCGAAGAGCTGTACGCTATGCTTATACATTTCTTGGTATAGATCAGCCATTCTTGTGTAAACTCGTACCTACTCTTGTAACTAATCTCGGTGAAGCTTATCCTGAGCTGATCAAACAACAATCCCTTATTGAGAAAGTTATCAAAGAGGAAGAAGAGGCTTTCCTCAGAACATTGGACAAAGGTATTAAACTGATGGAGACATTAATAGAAAAAAATAAAACAACTAAAGTCATTCCTGGAAAAGAGGCATTTACTCTTTATGACACCTATGGTTTCCCCATTGACCTGAGTGAATTAATTGCAAAAGAACATGGCTACACAATCGACCTTAGTACCTTTGAAAAAGAGCTCTCCAAACAAAAAGAGAGAAGTCGTAATGCGACCTCCACAGAAGAAAGTGACTGGATAGAACTTCGTCCTTTTAATGGGGTCGAATTTGTGGGTTACGACAAAGTTGAAGAGCAAATAAGCATTGTTAAGTACCGTAAGATCAAGGCAAAAGTTAAAGAATACTATCAACTTGTTTTTGACAAAACTCCCTTTTATGCCGAAAGCGGAGGGCAGGTCGGAGACACAGGTTATATTGAATCTGCTGATGGAATACAATATTCTATAACTAATACCGTTAAAGAAAACAATCTTATAGTACATATTGCGGACACACTTCCTGCTAGGACTGACTTACCATTTACAGCAAAAGTTGATCTTAAAAAACGAATTTCCACTGCAAATAACCATACTGCTACACATTTGTTGCACAGGGCATTGAGAGAGTTACTTGGAAATCATATTGAACAAAAGGGGTCACTCGTCAATTTCAATTATTTCAGATTTGACTTTTCTCACTATGAAAAGATCAGTGATGAAATGATCCGAAAAATAGAAAACCGCGTTAACGAACTGATAAGAGAGAACTCCCCAAGAGAAGAGTTCAGAGAGGTTCCTATTGAAGAGGCACGTAAAATAGGAGCCATGGCACTTTTTGGAGAGAAATACGGGGACAGGGTTAGGGTGATTCGTTTTGGCAATTCTATTGAACTGTGTGGTGGAACACATACTTTGGCAACAGGTAATATTGGGTATTTCAAAATTCTTTCGGAATCAGCGATTGCTGCAGGTGTAAGACGAATCGAAGCTGTTACAGGAGAATACGCAGAGAGAGTTGTCGAGGAATTTGAAGATACACTAAAATCTATACGGAGCATACTCAACAATAATCCAAGTCTTGTGACAGCTATTCAGAAACTTGTAAGCGAAAACGAGATGTTGCATAAAACTATTGAAGAGGAATTAAAAGAGAAAGTAAAAAAATTGAAAGAATCACTAATCGAAAAAGCAAGAGAGATCAATGGAATGAAAATTGTAACCATGTCCGGTGCTTATCCTGCTGAGGTTGTTAAAAAGATTGCTTCGATGATACATAATGAGATGAACAATACCGTATTTATTGCCGGTTGTGAATCAGAAGGTAAAGCTACACTGACTCTGATGTATACTGACGATCTGACAACCAAAGGATATAACGCAGCTAAAGACATACGGGAAGCGGCGCCATTGATTAGTGGAGGAGGAGGAGGACAGAATTTCCTTGCAAGCGCAGGTGGCAAAAACATTACAGGTCTTGCTGCTGCAATTGTTAAACTAACAGAGCTGGCTACACAACAGAGGTGAAAAAAATAGATCAATTTATTCTCAAGTCATTTTTAGGACCGTTCATTTTAACCTTCCTCATTGTCACTTTTGCCCTTTTGCTGCAGTTCCTCTGGTTGTACATCGATGAACTTGTAGGAAAGGGACTCGGGTTTGGTGTAATTGCAGAATTTCTTGGATGGGGAGCAGCTACCCTCATACCCCTTGCACTTCCTCTTGCAACCCTGTTTGCATCAATTATGACTATGGGAGGATTTGGAGAAAACAGTGAACTTCTTGCATTGAAAGCGGCAGGAATCTCTCTTCAAAGGATCCTCGCTCCTCTTATTGTGCTCTCATTCATAATAAGTATCGGCGCTTTTTTTGCTTCAAACAACCTTATACCTGTTGCCTATAATAAAATATATGCACTAAGGGATGATATCGGAAAAACAAAGGAAGAGATACGAATTCCTACAGGTATGTTTTATGACGGTATAGACGGATATGTTATTCGAATCAATCAAAGAGACAAGAAAACCGGTAACATTTATGGAGTTATGGTGTATGACCATACTTCTCAAACAGGCAACAATCTCACCGTTGCAGATTCAGGTTCTATAAAGCTCACAGCTGACAAGGCAAACCTAATATTTACACTCTATAGTGGATATTCCTATCAAGAACCTTTTCACTTTAGAGGAGACACTTCTTATACAATGCAGAAAATTGGCTTCGACAAACAGGATCTTATTATTTCTCTCAAGGACTATGCTTTCAAAAGGTCTGATGCCAGCAGATTCAGTAAAGAAATTATGTCGCAAAATATCAAACAATTATCTTACTTGAAGGATTCTCTCGACTCTGCTTATACAATTATTAAGGGTAGGCAACTTCAGGATCTTATTATGGCTGGAGGATTTTCAGTTCCCACACAACTTGATCTTTCGAAGACAAAAAAGTTTAAAGGGGAGTTTAATGCCGATTCATTGCTTAAATTTAAAAATCTCTATGATGAGCAAATAGTTCTTGAAGGAGCTCTCTCAGCCTCGTTAGAAGCAACTACTATTCTCGACAACTATCAGTTCGATGAATACAGATACTCACACCCTCTTAGAAAAGTACAAGTTGAAAGATTTAGAAAATTCACCCTCTCATTTGCCTGTTTTATATTTTTCTTTATTGGGGCACCGCTTGGAGCAATTATACGCAAAGGGGGTTTAGGCACTCCTGTTGTAATATCTATGTTCTTTTTCATAATATATTGGGTCATAGATATAAGTGGCAAAAAGCTTGCAAACGATGGGGTTATCTCTCCGGCAATTGGCACTTTTATCTCCACCTTTGTATTACTACCAATGGGAGCTTATCTAACTTGGAAATCGACACAAGACTCCTCTCTGTTCAACGCAGAGATATACAAAAACCTCTTTAAAAGGATTATAAGACTTAACTTCAAAAAAGAGAACTATGGAGAAACGTGATGTCAGAATTATATTTATGGGAACTCCAACTTTTGCAGTTACCCAACTCAAAGCTCTACTTGAAGAAAATTATAATGTAGTGGCAGTAGTCACAGCCCCCGATAAACCGGCCGGTAGGGGCATGCAACTTGTTTCAAGTGAAGTTAAGAAATTTGCAATTAGCAGGTCTATCCCTGTACTTCAGCCAACATCACTGAAGAATGAGTCTTTTCTTGCAGAACTCTCTTCATATAAAGCAGATCTATTTGTCGTTGTTGCCTTCAGAATGTTGCCTAAAGAAGTATGGGCAATGCCAAGATTAGGGACATTCAATCTTCATGCATCATTACTTCCAGATTATAGGGGAGCTGCTCCTATTAACCATGTTATCATCAACGGTGAAACTGTTACCGGTGTTACAACATTCATGCTTGATGAAAAGATTGATAATGGAGCTATTTTGCATCGTCAGGAATGTTCCATCTCACCTGAGGACAATTTTGGCACTCTTCACGACAAGTTGCTGCATATTGGCAAAGAGTTGATAATCAAAAGTATTGAAGAGATAATAAGTGGCACAATAAAACCAGTCCCCCAATCATTGATTGTCAAAGATATCGCAACTCTTCATACTGCTCCCAAGATTACAAAAGAAACGTGCAAAATAGACTGGAATATGGCACCCGAGAAAATTCACAATCTTGTGAGAGGACTCAGCCCTTATCCCGGTGCCTATTCTACGCTTTCCGGCAAAGGCAAAGAGATACCTGTCAAAATTTTCAAAACAGAGTTTGTAAATGAGAATCACAGACTGCCTATGGGGAAAATTCTTACTGATAAAAAAGAAGAGTTTAAAGTTGCCTGCAAAGAAGGATTTATTAAAATAATGGAACTTCAGGTTGCAGGAAAAAGGAAAATGTCTGTAAAGGATTTTTTAGCTGGTTTTAGAGACCTGAATCTATATATGTTTATACAATGAAAACTTTTGTAATTCTGGCCGATGGTGAATTCCCAAAACGTCAACAATTGTTGGAAATACTTGTGAGTTCCTCCGGAATTATCTGCTGCGATGGAGCAGCTGCTGCACTTGTCGAGAAAGGTTATACTCCAATTGCAATTGTAGGAGACATGGATAGCCTTGATAAAAATTTTCAGGAAAAATATCGAGGAATAATATATCACAATCCGGATCAGGAGACCAATGATCTTACAAAAGCATTTATATATACACTTTCACTGTCTCCTGACCAGATATTTATACTTGGTGCCACAGGTCTAAGGGAAGATCATACCATTGGTAATGTCTCCTTACTTGCACTTTACAGTGATATGACAGATGTTCCTGTAAGAATTTTAACTGACTATGGAATTTTCACATGTATTGAAGGTGACACTGTTATTAAAACAAGTATTGGCACACAAATTTCAATTTTCGCCCTTGACAAAGAGACGAAAATAGTTTCAGAAGGTTTGAAATATCCTTTAAAAGATGTTATTTTAGACAGTTGGTGGAAAGGCACACTCAATGAAGCTACTTTAGATAGTGTCAAGTTGAATATTGATAAAGGAAAAGTTATAGTTTTCCAAGCATATTAAGATTTTAACCAATAAACTCATTACTATGAAATTTGGACTTATAAAAAAGGTGACAACGGTAACAATTCTGTCCGGCCTCATTATAACATTAAATCCGGCAGATGCCATATCGCAGACTGTAGATGAATACATTAAGGAAGATGTACACAGGCATGATGAGGTAATTAAAAAAATTGATGACGTTTTATGGTATCAAAAGGTAGGAGACATTGCTTACGTAGACAAGGTAAGACTTACAGGCCCTCCAAGATGGAAACCGAGAACAGAAGGAGACAGATTTGCAGGTAATCCTTTGCAATTTTATGCCTATACTTTCATTCCTAAGAATGTGAAAAAAAATCACAAATACCCACTCATAGTCCTTCCTCATAGCGGAATTCATGCAGACTTTTCTACATATTATGCACATATCGTGAGGGAACTTATCAGCCAGGGTTACATAGTTGTAGCTGCAGAATACAGAGGAAGTACCGGTTATGGAAAAGGTGTATATGAAAACATCGATTATGGTGGATTGGAAAATGAAGACGTACTTGCAAGCAGAGACTACATGACAACAAACTACAGTATTGTGGACAGCAACAGAGTGGCAATTATCGGCTGGAGTCACGGAGGCATGATATCTCTTTTCAATATTCTGAAATATCCGGAGAAATATGTTTGTGCCTTTGCCGGGGTACCTGTAAGCGACCTTAACAGCAGACTAACCTCCCATGGAAAAAGTTATGAAGATTATTTCACTCCAAAATATCATATAGGGAAAAGTCTAAAAGAGGATCCTGAGGAATATAAACGTCGTTCACCATCATCCTATGCAGCTTTGCTTCAAAGACCTTTGCTGATACATACCAACACTATTGACAACGATGTTTATGTTGAAGAAGTTATGTGCATGATCGATTCTCTAAAGGCACATGACAAAAAGTTTGAATACAAGGTTTTCAATGCGGCTGCCGGAGGTCACGGATTTGACAGGATTGACACTAAAGAAGCAACTGATATACGTTTTACAATTTACAAATTTCTCGAACGATATCTTAATCCTCCAAAACCTTTTAAATCTCCTGATGAGATGAGGAAGGCTGCATATCACTTTTAAATTTAAATACTTTTATTCCACCCAAAGAATTGAATCACAAATGCTATGTTTAAATTTATCCGGTGAAATTTGCTGCTTAAAATGGAAATTGAAAAATAAAAAAAGAGGTGTCCAAAACTTTCTGGACACCTCTTTTTAAAAAGATGGCGGCTACCTACTCTCCCACTTGGTTTAGCAGTACCATCGGCGCAAACGGGCTTAACTTCTCTGTTCGGAATGGATAGAGGTGGATCC
>JAHDRO010000366.1 GCA_018433265.1 Bacteroidales bacterium | reverse complement strand
GACTACTCAGTCAATATTGGCAGTCTTGGTCTTTAACCATTCCCTGTCCTCGTTTTTAAGATATGGGGAGAGTTCTCTGAATACTCTCTGATGATATTCATTAAGCCAGTTCACTCTTTCTTCACCGAGCAAATTTCTTAATATCGGCCTTGTGTCAAAAGGAACAAGAGTCAATGTTTCAAATTCTAGAAATGTGCCGGCATTGTTCCTGCACCATTCACGGCACAGAAGAAGGTTTTCGCTTCTGATTCCATATCTGCCTTCTTCATATATGGCAGGTTCATCTGATGTAACCATACCTGGTTTGAATGTGACAAGATTATCTTCCATTCTTATGCTTTGCGGACCTTCATGAACACAAAGATAATGACCGACACCGTGACCTGTTCCGTGCAAATACATCTTGCCGACAGAAAAAACTTTTCCTCTTGCCAAAATGTCTAATTGAGCTCCTCTTGTGCCTGTCGGAAATTTTGCCATTGCAAGATCAATCATTCCTGCGAGAACAAGAGTATAATCCCTCTTTTGCTCTTCAGTAATCTCTCCAATTGCAATGGTTCTGGTTGTATCTGTTGTGCCACAAATGTATTGTCCGCCTGTATCTGTAAGCAAAAAGTTGTCTTTGGCAATAATTGATTGAATCTCTTCTGAAGGTTCATAATGAGGTAATGCAGCATTATGACCAAAAGCAACAATAGGAGCAAAACTTTCACCTACATAAAGATCAGATTCGGCTCTAAAACGTCCTATCATTCCTGCAGCTTCCCACTCACCGAGAGGATTGTCTACATCCTGAAGCCTTTTTTCAATGTATCTAAGATATTTCACCCAGGCGACACCATCTAAAATCATAGCTTTTCTAAATCCGTTTATCTCCGTTGGATTCTTGACGGCTTTGAGATTTGCCACTATTCCTCCCCTCAAGGTGTCAGATTTAAAAGTGGCTCCGGATAATAAAGAAATAGTGTATTTCCTGAGAGAAATTTTATCAGGAGGAGCTATTCGTACTGCATTGGCAGAGTAATTTAAAAGAAACTGTTCAAAATCATCATACTCTCTGATTGATACCCCTTCATTTGTCAGTTTTTTGTAAAGCTCTTCACAAACAGTTCCGTTCTTAACAAAAAGATATAGCTGTTCTCTTGTTATGGCTGCATATGAAAAAGAGACAGGATTGTATTTTATATCCTTACCCCTAATGTTGAAGAGCCAAGCAATATCATCACAGGTAGATAAAATATAAATAAAATCACCTTCTTCTCTTATCTCTTCCACAACTCTGCTGTGCTTGGACGATATTGATTCTCCTGCATATATGTCATCAAGTTGGTAAATACTATAAAACTCGACAGCAGGACGGGATTTCCATATATTCTGAAAAATATCCTCTATCTCTATCAAATCAAGTGGAACTAATTCACTTTTGAGAGAAGAAAATTCCGAAAAAGAAAATAAATCCTTAACAACGCCAACCCGTTCTCTTGCCTGAAGTCTTCCCTTCAACCAAACTTCAATACTTTCACTACCAGGCATTTTTAATCTCTGTAATTCAATGCCCGAATTTGCAAGCTGAATTGTAGCTTGAAGAAAATATCTTGAATCTGTCCAAAGTGCGGCATCCTTCATTGTAACAACAATTGTCCCGGCAGATCCATCAAAACCTGAAAGCCATTTTATGCACTTATAATGCTCCTGAGTATACTCGCCAAAATGTGGATCAGCCATAGGTACTATTATGGCGGAAACATTCTGCTCTTTCATCGCCTTGCGCAAAAGGTCTAATTTATAAGTTGCCATCTTCAAAATAATATTTGTATTAAATGCGAATATACAAATTCATCAAGGATTTTTTACCTTTGTGAATAATGATTAACAACTTTTAAAATAAGAGTTATGGAAAAGAGTATTAAAGGCACAAAAACAGAGCAAAATCTTCTCAAATCATTTGCCGGCGAGTCACAAGCCAGAAGCAGATATGTCTTTTTTGCAAGCGTTGCCAAAAAAGAAGGTTTTGAAAAAATAGCGGATGTTTTAGCAGAAACAGCTGAACAGGAGAAAGAG
>JAHDRO010000015.1 GCA_018433265.1 Bacteroidales bacterium | reverse complement strand
CAGTGACTGAAGAATTGAGAAGAGAAGGAGTGGCACGAGAACTTGTTAACAGGATTCAAAATCTCAGGAAGGAGAATAAGTTTGAAGTTACTGACAAGGTTATTGTTTTCATTCAGCCTCTTGAAGAGATCGTTGAAGCATTGAAATACTATAAGGAATATATTTGTAATCAGACTTTGGCAAAGGATTTGATACTTGATCCAAATATAGACGGAACTGAAATAGAATGGGATGGAGGAACTTTAAAAATTAAGGCAGAACGGGCATAACTTAAAAATTGGTACATGGAGAAAAGGGAAGATTATTTGAAAAAAGCTATTTTTTTAGCTGCTGATAATGTCAGGGAAAACGGAGGTGGTCCTTTCGGAGCATTGATAGTAAGGGATGGTGAAGTTTTGGGTTCGGGAGTCAATAGTGTAACTATCGATAACGATCCAACTGCTCATGCTGAGATTAATGCAATCAGAAATGCTTGTCACAAACTTGGCACTTTCAATTTAAAGGGATGTACTCTTTATGCAAGTTGTGAACCTTGTCCAATGTGTCTTTCGGCTGCCTATTGGGCCAGAGTTGACGGGATAATATTTGCTGCAGACAAGACGAATGCCCGGGATGCAGGTTTTGATGATGCCTTTATATATGAAGAGATAGCTCTTCCTTTTTCAGATCGTACAATAAGGACAGAACAGATTGCCGTAAAAGAGAGTAATATGCCTTTTGAAATTTGGAAAGAGAGTGATAATAAAATTCTTTATTAATTATTATATTTACGTTTTTAACTTAAAGAGATATGGCAAAGAAAGGGAACAAAGAGACTGAACATTTGGAAAAGGTCCGTTACAGTGATGAGGAGCTTCAAATGTTCAAAGAGCTTATCACTGAGAAGCTGGAAGCTGCAAAATTGGAGTATCAGCAGCTCAAGTCGGCTGTAACACATAGCTCTAGCAACGATACTGAGGATACTTCGCCTACATTCAAGGTTCTTGAGGAAGGTGCCTCTGCCCTTTCAAAAGAGGAGGCTGGACAGTTAGCGCAGAGGCAATACAAATTTATTCAATCTCTCGAAGCAGCTCTTGTTCGTATTGAGAACAAAACATATGGAATATGCAGAGAGACAGGCAAACTTATTCCCAAGGAGAGGCTCATGCTTGTTCCTCACGCTACACTTAGCGTCGAAGCTAAAAAAAAGCGAGACTGATAGATGCATCTCTCAAAAGGGAAAAAAATAACAATCTTCATTGTACTGATCCTTCTTATTGATCAGGTTGTCAAAATTCTGATCAAGACAAATATGAAAATTGGGGAGAGCATCAGAATCTTTGACTGGTTCCAGATTCTTTTTGTTGAGAATAATGGAATGGCTTTTGGAATGGAGTTGGGTGGTACTCTGGGTAAACTTGCTCTTAGCCTTTTTAGAATTGGATTGGCTGTATTTATTGTCTATTACATCAGGAAGCTTATTGCTCATAATGCTCCCATTGGAGTGTTGGTTGGCGTTGCTTTAATTCTTGTGGGTGCGGTAGGAAATATTTTTGACAGTCTATTTTATGGGTTGATATTCAGTGAATCAACGCCAACTCAAGTAGCTGTTCTTTTTCCGCCGGGTGGTGGGTATGCTCCGTTTTTATTTGGCAAAGTCGTCGATATGCTCTACTTCCCATTGATAGATACAATTATGCCAAATTGGGTCCCTTTTATTGGAGGAGAACGCTTTATATTTTTCAGGCCAATTTTTAATATTGCAGATTCATGTATTACAATTGGAGTGATATACATGCTTCTGTTCGAAAGAAAATACTTTACTTCAGCTTCTCCATCAGCTTCTGACGGGAAAAATGTATCCGGCTCTTGACCGTTCCCAAATGAAGCCCAAGTTCATCAGCTATTTCTTGATATTTATATCCACTGTCATGCATTTGAAAAGGTACTCTGAACTCTGGTTCAAGAGAGTTAACTACTTTTGTCAATTCTCTGAAGCTATATTCACTTTCAGGATTATGTTCTGCCGGTCTGTTATTAAGAACGTATTCCTGCACATCGCTGCTGAATAAAGCCTGCCTTTTTGTCCGTCTACGGTAATCATTGATGAAAGTGTTTTTCATTATTGTATATACCCAGGCTTTTATATTAGTCTGGTCACTAAATTTTTCTTGATTATTCAGAGCTTTGAAGAAAGTCTCCTGGACAAGATCCTTAGCATCGTCCCTGTTGAAGGTGAGGCTATATGCGTATCTGGAAAGGCTTTCCTCAAGTTCCAGAATATCTTTTTCGAATGTTGTTTTCATATAGTCGTTTGTGTTAGTAATTATTTTCCATCAGCAAATATTATACCATGAACATAAATGTTTGAGCATTAAAGCAAAATTGTTTTTTTGGAGAAAGTAAAAAAAACCATATATTTGCAGCCCCACAGGAGAGTTGGCAGAGTGGTCGATTGCGGCGGTCTTGAAAACCGTTGAACTGAGAGGTTCCGGGGGTTCGAATCCCTCCCTCTCCGCAAATGCTAAAAGGAAATTTCGTCAATGACTGTAACCGTTGGCGAAATTTTGTTATATATCGTGTTTTAATTTTTTGATAAGTGGAAAATTTTAAAAAAAATATGTTTTATATTTGCTATGAATTATGAAAAACATAATAATTGTTTCAAAGATGTGTTGCAGATATTAAAATGTTTGCATACATTTGCGATAATATATGAGTAATAAGGAAATTGAATAAAATAATTACCTATATTTGCCAATCAAAATTGTTTAATTTAAAAATTTTTAACTTAAGAATTAAAAAATGAAAAGAAAATTCACATTTTTCGGTATCTGTGCGTTTATGTGCGCACTCGTGCTATCTCTTGGTTCTTGCCAAAAGGACTATTCAGATGACATCGATCAATTGAAAGCCGATGTTGCTGCAAACAAGCTTGCTATTACTTCTTTGCAACAAGCCATCACTGCCGGTAAGCTTATTACAAGTGTTACACAAAATACTACCGGCTATTTAATTAAGTTCTCAGACAATACAACCATTCAGGTTAACAATGGTACCCCAGGAGCTACAGGTCCTACTGGTCCTACAGGCCCTACTGGTCCTACTGGTGCTACTGGTGCTACTGGTTTTACTCCTATTGTCGGTATTGATGCCGAGGGTTACTGGACAGTAATTGCATCAAGTGGCGGAACTGCTACCCGCATATTGGATGCTAACGGTCATGAAATCCTTGCGAAGATCGATAACAATAATGTTTCTTCAGCCAATGGCTATTTGACAGTTAATGGAGTTGCCACTAATGTTGTGATTCCTACAATCGTTTTTGATGAAGTCAATCATGTTCTTGTGATTACTATTCCTGACCCAGACGACAATAATGCTCTAAAAAGCTACAATGTTGGTCTGGCAGCAGATTATGTACTTGGCAATGATATTATCAGCCTTCTTTCTCCAATCGGTACCACAACAGCTATCGTAAGCTATGGACAGGTTCCTACAGCTGCAAATAAGGCTCAGGTTCACCCTGATGCTGCTACAGCTGACGCAGCAGTTGCATGGGCAGGTCTTTCATACGGCCAGCTTATCCGCTCTGCAGGTAAGGTTCCAGTAATCGTTAACCCTGCTGCTGCTTCAATCACTGGTTATACTTTCGAGATTATTAAGAAAGACGGTTCTCTTTACAGAATTCAGCCTTCTTCAATCTCTGCAGGTTATGCTGGTAACTTTGACCAATTTACATTTGGTGCTGCTTCAACAACAAATGGTCTTTATACTCTTAACCTCACTCCTGCTCTTGCTGATGCTATCGCAGCTGCCGGTACTACTACTGAGCTTGCTATCCGCGCAGGTAAGAATGGTCGTGAAATCCTTTCAGGTTACCAATACAGTGTAAGAGTTCAGGCTGACGTTGAGACTCAGTTTGCAATGAAAGCTGCTTTTGCTCTTACTTATCCTCCTGTATATATTAAGATAGGTACTGAGAAAGACCTTCTCAGCTTCTTTGACAGAAATGACTTAGCTACTCCAAGAACTTTGGTACCAACCGATTTCTATAAGAGTGCTGCTGTTATCGACCCGATACCTGGTAACTCAGACGTTGAGAATCTTATCTCTACAACTGCTTACAGCACTACAGTTGGTACTGCTACTACAACTGCTACTGTATCTAACCTTAACGACAAGGCTGTAAACTTTAAGATCAGAACATTTGACTGGATTGGTAAGTACAAAGAGACTGCACTCCAGACTGTATTCTATTCAGCTCTTGACAACGCAATCAGCGCTATCCCTGTAGGCACTTTCACACTTACATCTGGTGCTGTTGACTATAAGATCATTATGTTGACCTCTATGTTCACTGAACTTGACGCAGTCGGCAAGACTGAGCTTTGGAGAAACCAGGCTACAAAAGTTAAGATAGAGAACCTTCCTGCAGGTGTAACTTATCAGTTCCTTGACGCTACTGATGTTCCTGTTGGCGCTGTAAACGCAGAACTTACAAATGTTGCTGATGTTCAGGCTATCCGTAAAGTTGCCTTCATCTTCAATGAAACTGTTGCTGTTCCTAACACTTATAGCACTATGAGACTTGCTTTCACTGACCGTCGTGCTTATTCAACAGACGTATTCAAGGTTAGCATGCCTGTAACTATCGTTAACCCTACAGTTGACCTTTCAGCTGCTGCAGCTCACAAGGCTAACATGTTCAATGGCCAGGTTCTTACACTTTACGGAACTTCAGCTGGTCCTGTAGCTCAGGATGTATACCCTACTTACTATGATCTTTACAGAGCATATGTAAATCTTACAGCTAACGCAACTGAAACTCTTCCTGCAATTGGATACAACAATTACAAGTTCATTTCAACTGATGCAGTTACACCTGGACACCCTGTAGCACTTTCTGGTAATGGTGATACAAGATTTGCAATCAACAACCTGACTATCTACGATAACTATACTGTAGACCTCTACTACTACTACTTCGGTAACGTAAACAATAGAGTTAAACTCGAGACTATCACTGTAACTTCTAAGAGTGAGGTTAAGGAAGGTAACATGGTTGCCCTTACTCCTGCTGCCCCTGCACCTGCAATACTTCAGGTAACTAATGGTGATCTTGCAACTGTACGTCACTTCGATCCTTACTACAGAATTAACGATTACCTTGGAAATGACCTTAAAGTATTCGACGCTGCAAGAGACGTTAGAGCTGCTACTGTTACTGTAACTCCTCAGGCTAGCCTTGCACACCTTGTAAGCTTGACTCCTAATGGCAATGATTGGGATATCAAGGCTACAAACGCTGTTGCAGAGCTTCCTACAGCATACGTAGATGTTCCTGTTACATTGGAGATTACTGATCTCTTTGGTGTGAAGAAAGCATACACTCTCAACATCAGAGTTGTTAAACCGTAACTTTTAACAGTTATTGAATATAATTAAGGAGCGCCTTTCGAGGTGCTCCTTTTTTATTGAATAATTGATTATTGTGAAATGCTGAACAAATAGGTTTGTAATTGCGTTAATGTAATATTTAATTTAATTTTTCAGGTAATGCTTGACTTTAACAATACACAAAGGGCTTATGCTTACAAGAGTAACAAAGATTTACGGATGGCATATGCACTGTTTTCTGCTATGAATTCCAACTTTTTGATGCAGAGTGTAAAGTCTACCTCTGATATTGCTGTAAAGCTTGGGATACCACTTAACTGGATTCTTAAGCCGACACTTTATCGACAATTTGTGGGAGGTGAAACAATAAATGAGTGCAGAGAGGTAGTGAAGCGCCTGTATAACTCCGGTATAGAGTCTATTCTGGATTATTCTGCTGAAAGTGGTTCTGAGCTCTCAGACATTGAAGAAGCCTATAATGAAATACTTAAAACAATTGATAACGCAAGAGTTAATCCTGCCGTAGCGTTTGCTGTCTTTAAACCGTCTGCCATAGTTGTGGAGAGAATTTTAAAGAAAGCTGCTGAAGATGAGACTGCTCTCGGGGTTGTTGAGAGAGGAGAGTATGACAACTTTCGTCAACGTTTTTTCTCTTTGTGCGAGAAGGCATATGAGGCTGGAGTTAAGATAATGGTTGATGCTGAGAAATTTGTTACACAATCGCTGGTGGATGCCATGACAGTTGAGGCTATGCAGAGATTTAACAAAGAGAGGGCAGTGATTTTTATAACCTTGCAGATGTACAGGCGTGACAGACTTGATTATCTTAAATTCCTACATAAGGATGCAATTGAGAGAGGTTATATTTTAGGAGTAAAGTTTGTAAGAGGAGCTTATATGGAAGAGGAAAGGGCAAGAGCCTTTGAATTGGGTTATCCTGACCCTGTTTTGCCTGACAAGGCTGCTACAGACAAAAGTTTTAATGACGGTTTATCGTATGCAGTGGAAAATATTGATAATTTTGAGATTTTCTGCGGTACTCATAATTATGAGAGTACCAATCTGCTTGCAGACCTGATGGATAAAAAAGAATTGGGGAGAGGTGATAAAAGAATTTACTTTGCTCAGCTTTATGGAATGAGTGATAATATAACTTTCACTCTTGCCAATGAAGGATATAATGTCTGCAAATATATACCGTATGCTCCTGTTAATAAAGTTTTGCCCTATCTTTTTAGAAGAATGGAGGAAAACAGGTCTGTGGCAGGTCAAACAGGTAGAGAACTTGAATTGATTAAGAGAGAGTTGGAAAGGAGAAGAACATCAAAATGAAAAAGAATTATCCCGTTACTAATCTCAGGTGTGCTAATTGTGCACTTGGAGTTGAAAAGAAATTGAGGCAGGAAAAGGGTGTATTGAGTGCAGAAGTCAGTCTTGCAACAAATAGTGCAACAATAGATTTTGATCCTTCAAAAACTTCACCTGAGAAACTAAGGGAGGCTGTCCGCTCAATAGGTTATGATATGATCATTGAGGGAGATGAAGATGAACGTCTTAAAAAACAGGAAGAGGCGCAGGAACTTAGGGTGAGAAAATTAAAAACTTACGTAATTTATTCATGGGTTTTTGCAATTGTGATAATGACCATTTCAATGGCTCACTTGAGTGGTATTTTTAGTTATATTCAATTGCTACTCGCACTTCCAGTTCTTTTTGTTTTTGGAAGGGATTTTTTTATAAATGGATGGAGGCATGCGGTTAAGGGAAATCCAAACATGGATACTCTTGTGGCTTTAAGTACTTCTATTGCTTTTCTGTTTAGTCTTTTTACGACATTTTTTCCTTCTTTCTGGCTTGAAAGAGGGATAGAGCCCACTTTGTATTATGAAGCGTCAGTCATGATTATTGCCTTCGTACTTTTGGGGAAAATGTTGGAAGAAATGGCAAAAGGGAAGACAACTATGGCAATAAAGAGTCTTATGAAGTTACAGCCTAAGGAGGCTACTGTTGCCCGAGCAGGTGTTGATGGAACTCTCTCTTTTGTGCAGGTACCTGTATCAGATTTGCAGGTTTCAGATATTATACTTGTTAAACCTGGAGAAAGAATTCCTGTAGACGGAGTTGTTGTTGAGGGTAGTTCTTTTGTGGATGAAAGTGCCATAACAGGTGAATCAATCCTTGTAGAAAAACTTTCTGGAGCAAAAGTCGTGTCGGGTAGCATAAATGGAAAAGGTTCTTTTATGTTTCGTGCGGAGAGGGTTGGGAAAGATACTATTCTTTCTCAGATTATAAGAGTTGTCAGAGATTCTCAGGCGAGCAAGGCTCCTGTTCAAAGGATTGTGGACAAGGTGGCTTCTGTTTTTGTGCCTGTTGTAGTGGCGGCATCTCTGCTTACATTTACAGTATGGATGTTGTTGGGAGGAACAGATCTTTTTCCGAGAGCTTTATTGTCTGCAATATCTGTTCTGGTGATTGCGTGTCCCTGTGCGATGGGTCTGGCAACTCCTACGGCATTACTTGTCGGAATAGGTAAGGCTGCTCAAAATCATATTCTTATTAAAGATGCTGCTGCTCTTGAAAGAACTAGAATAGTAGATACTGTAGTTTTAGACAAAACGGGAACTATTACTACAGGCCAAACTGAAGTTACTGATTGGATTTGGCTGGAAGATAATTCCGTTTTAACAGGGGGTTTTACCAAAGAAGAGTTTATGAATGTTATAGTTGCCATGGAGAGAAGATCTGAACACCCTCTGGCAGGAGCTATCATAAATTTTCTTGAGGATAAGACTGAAAAATCGAACATTGATGTCGAATCTTTTGAAAATATTCCTGGACAGGGAGTGACTGCTATTTTTAAAGATCATCTTTTCTGGGCTGGAAACGAGAGGATGGTTAGTGAGAAAAGTATTGTTGAATCTGCAAATGGACTTCTTTCGAAATGTGAAAACTTGAAAAGTGAAGGGAAAAGTATTTTATTTTTGGGTATTGGCAATATCTGTGTGGCGATAGTGGCTGTGGCAGATAGTGTGAGCGAAAGTTCTGTCGAGGCTTTGAGAAGTTTAAGAGAGATGGGGATTGAGGTGCATATGCTCACGGGAGATAATGTAATAGTTGCTACGAATATTGCTGCAAAACTGGGTATTACACATTTTCTTGCAGGAGTTCTTCCTTCGGAGAAAGAAGAATATATCATTAAATTACAGAAGGAGGGAAGAATAGTTGCTATGGTTGGCGATGGAGTGAATGACAGTCAGGCGCTTGCAGTTGCCGACGTAAGTATTGCAATGGGAAAGGGTACTGATATAGCGATGGATGTTGCCATGATGACTCTAATGACTTCAGACTTGCGACTTTTGCCGGCAGCATTTGCAATTTCTGAAAGGACTGTAAGGCTTATACATCAAAATTTATTCTGGGCATTTTTCTACAATATT
>JAHDRO010000330.1 GCA_018433265.1 Bacteroidales bacterium | reverse complement strand
GCTGTCCACATGGGTGATTATTCTGGTGAACAAACTTGGCATCCTGCTCCACCGGACATCCCCGACGCACCTCCGTTGAAAAGATGTGTCAATCTGCAGCGACAATGAGGATCAATCCCGGGTACTCAAAATATGCGCTGCCAGGTACGGTACAGGAAAAACCTCCATAGAGGAACGCCGGTACGGATATTATACACGGTTTCTGACATAAAACATAACTGATCAAAACCAGGCTTTGGATTGGTTCTGCTCTGAAATGGCACAACAAAAAACCACTTTTTTTGGCGGCTTTTGGTGCTTTCCAGAATAGTTCTTACTTTTGCCCTTTCTCAGGGAGCAATAATACGGGCAATATTGTTCCTGGTAATACTGCCCATCTGTGCAAAATTACCCATAGATACCACACCCCCACCTGCCCTCGAAACAATCAGTACTGCTGTGAAGACAAAACTATTCACCTTTGGAAAGGCGGCATGAGGTTCTGGGTGGTATGGAGGAGAACATCATGGCCTGTGTTGGAGTCAACACGGGTAATTTCACCGCCTATGAAGGCAGTGTTGCCCTCGGTCACAATGGCATTGACCGGACCATTTGCCACTCAGACATTTTCGTTGAAGGCGTCTGAAAATGCTCTACAAGTGGTGGATGTGCTCATCACGCAGATACCGGCGATAAGGATAACACAGGAGAAAGATGCATGCGACACCATTCATGAGTGCTGTTTGCCCTGGTTGAAAAAACAAGTATACTAAACTGGTGGCTGCTTACTGAGACGAAAGGCTTTACTGAGATTTTTATCGCTGTTAGTACTTATTCATATATTTGGATATTACGACAAATCTGGGTATAATATCCTGTATGGTGCAGTTTGATACATACAGTCAATCCCCGTACTTACGAACATGAAGAGGGAAATAAGGCTAAGAGATTAATGTGGCTATTATAACTCAAAATACATACAGTGTATGTCCGAAATGTTTAAAAAGAATACCTGCATCCATAACCAAACAGGGTAATG
>JAHDRO010000237.1 GCA_018433265.1 Bacteroidales bacterium | reverse complement strand
CTTTCTTCATACTTTTTAGCATTGGCAATGTTTCTGTTCCTTTCTGCTTGCAAAAAAACATTTATGAGTTTATCACTCTCCCTGTTTATAAGATCTACAGCATCCTTTGCATTTGCAGTTGAAATTGTTACAACTGTTTGTGGGGCTGCCCAAACATTCTCCTGATAAGCAATTGTGGGCTCCTTAACATTAACCCCAGTGTGAATAATAATTATGTTCCTGTGGATTTGAAAGATATTGGAAAAAGCATTTTCAGGAATATTTATGAGGGTGAAAAGAGGTTCCCTCTGGGGAAGATAGGGATGTTCTTGAGCAAGGACTGAACGTATGGCAATTCCCGGATCTGACTCCCAGTCGCCTTTGCTTATTACTACAACTATTTCACCTGCCTTTCCACTTATGTTTGGCATTAATTTAGGGCCTCCCTTACATGAGGCAAGAAGTGATCCGATGATTATGAGAAGTAAAAAATTAAAATTTTTCATATTCTTGTTATTTTATTTAAAAAGTCTAGCAATGTCGTTCCCGAAAGCGAGAAACATTATAGCAAGCAAAATGAGCATACCTATGACTTGGGCAATTTCAAGGAATTTATCGCTAGGTTTTCTGCCGGTTATAATTTCATAGAATAGAAAGAGAATATGTCCTCCATCAAGTGCAGGAATGGGTATAAGATTTATTACTGCAAGCATGATTGACAGCCAGGCTGTTATGTTCCAAAATATATCCCATTCCCAGGAGTTTGGGAAAATACTGCCAATAGCAATAAAGCTTCCGACAGATTTGTAAGCTTCAGTCTTCGGAGAAAATATAAGACCCAGTTCCTTGACATAGTTAGTCAGGGTAGAAACAGTCTTTGAAATTCCTGAAGGAATTGCCTCAAGCAGTGAGTAGTTAACCTCAGTAACCTTGAAAAATTTGTGAATATCCGTGTTAAGATATACTCCGATTCTCCCAGCGGTATCAACAAGCAGTTTTTTCGGGATCATAACTCCACTCCTGTTAATAACACAATTGACAGTGTCACCTTTGTGTTGTTTTAAAATTTCCTGAATGTCCTGAACAATAAACACTTTTTGAGAATCAACTTCGGCAACTCTGTCTCCTCGCATCAATCCTGCATTGGCATTGAGCGAACTGTCCGGGATGGAAAGAATTTCGAAAGGTACTCTGAGTGTAAACATCCCGGGGGTATTCAGAATTGCCGGTATATAATTTGGATTAATATTAATAGTGACCTCAGCTCCATCTCTCAAAACCTTAACGCTTCCAGCTTGATTACGAGCGATATCGATCTGAATATCCTGAAACTTTTCGACAGGTTGACCATCAACGGAAATTATTTTATCTCCATTCTTGAAACCAATTTCCCGGGCAAGCTCATTGCATTGAACACCATAAATAGCATCTTCGTTTTTAAGATATTCTTCTCCCCAAGTAAAAAGGGTTGCGGAGTAGATTAAGATTGCCAGAATAAAATTAAAAAAGACGCCTCCAAACATCACGAAAAATCTTTGCCAGGCAGGCTTACTTCTAAATTCCCACGGCTTAGGTTCTTCTTTGAGCGCCTCCTTATCCATGGATTCGTCAATCATTCCTGAAATTTTGCAGTATCCGCCCAAAGGAAGCCACCCGATTCCATATTCGGTGTCACTACCTTTTGGTTTGAATTTGAATAGCGAAAACCATGGGTCAAAGAAGAGATAAAACTTTTCGACTCTTATTTTAAAAAGACGTGCAAAAACAAAATGACCAAATTCATGAACAAGAACCAGCAATGATAAAGCTGCAATAACTTGTAGTATTTTTATTAAAATCACCATTTCAATTAAATTTATATTTCTCTATATCTGCCTGTTCTCTTGCAATTCTGTCAGTCAAAAATATCTCCTCCAATGTTGGATTTGCAACAAATTTTGTTCCAGACAGCACATTTTCAATTAATTTGGGGATAGCAGAGAAAGGCAGAGCACCATTGAGAAAATGAGTAACTGCCGTCTCATTGGCAGCATTCATTGCACAAGGTATGTTTCCCCCTTTGTTTATTGCCTGAGTTGCTATTTCAAGGCAAGGAAACTTATTGTAATCGGGTTTGAAGAAATCAAGATTTCGTATCTCTGCAAAATCAAGTCTTCTTGTGTTCAATTCAGCTCTGAATGGATACGAGAGTGCATACAAGATAGGCAGTCTCATATCGGGGTGGCTTAATTGTGCTATAACAGCTCCATCTTTGAATTGAACCATTGAGTGAATAATTGATTGGGGATGAATAACTATCTCAATATCACAAGGGTCTACCTTAAATAGCCACTTGGCTTCGATTAGTTCAAACCCTTTATTCATCATGCTGGCCGAGTCTATTGTGATTTTGGCACCCATAGCCCATCTCGGATGTTTAAGAGCTTGCTCCACAGTGGCATTTGCGATCTCCTCAATGTTTTTTGAAAAAAAAGGACCACCGGAGGAGGTTAAAAAAATCTTTTCAATATCTTCAGAATGGCCTTGAAGACATTGAAATATTGCGGAGTGTTCTGAATCAACAGGAATAATGGGTGTGTTATATTCGTCGGCAAGAGTGGTAATTATCTGCCCGGCAGCAACCAGCGTCTCTTTGTTTGCTAAAGCGATAGTTTTTCTGGATTTTATTGCCTCAATAGTTGGTTTTAATCCGCTAAATCCAACCATTGCTGTCAGAACAATATCAGTTTCGTCACTTTTTACGATTTCGGCAATTGATTCTTCACCAGTATATACTTTAATGTCCAGATATTTAAGGGCGCTGTAGACCTCTTCGTAATGAGACTCGTCAGCTATTACAACACACTGTGGATTAAACTCTTTGGCCTGTTTAACAAGCTTTTTTGAGTTTGAGTTTGCAGTAAGAGCACTAACCTCAAACAATTCTGGATGCATCGAGATAACTTCAAGCGCCTGACAGCCTATAGAGCCTGTTGATCCGAGAACTGCAACTCTTCGCTTCATCATATGAGATTAGAATTTAATATACTTGGAAGGATCGATAGCGGTTCCTTTATGCCATAACTCGAAATGAAGATGAGTTCCGGTACTCAAAGATCCTGTGCTGCCTGTAAGAGCAATAGCTGTGCCTGCAGTAACTTTGTCTCCCACCTTCTTTAGTAATTTAGAGTTATGTTTATATATAGACACCAAATCATTGCTGTGTTGAATTTCAATTATATATCCTGTTTCATCATTCCAATTTGCCTGGATAACGGTGCCGTCAAGGACAGCACACACCACCGAATTGGCAGGGGTTGCAATGTCAAGATAGGGATGATTGAGAGCAGCGTTAAACCCGTTAGAGATGATCCCTTTGACAGGTGGAAAAAAATGAAGCCCTTCAATTTGTTCTATCCCCTTTCTTTTTGTGGGGTTAAGTTGCTCCTGCTTCAATACTTCAATCCTTAGCAAGGAATCTTCTTTGACTTTCTTGCTATTTATAACAGTAGTATCAGCAGAGGTGGCAGGTTTTGCTGCAAGTTCCATCTCTTCAGGCTTTTGTCCCGTAACGATTCTTTGAATATTTGTAATTTGATATTCTGAAAGCTTTAAGGCTCGCTCAAGAGAATCAATTTTAAGAGCATTTTGCACTAGCAATTTTCTTGTCTGGGCGTTGGGATATCCCGGAATAAATTCACGAAGAGGTGTATATGAAATAAGAATTGTAACAGAAGCTATTATAAAGATAATAGCAAGACATATACTCAATACAAACATCAATCCTTTAGCTCTGAAAACAAACAGCTCTTCATGTGATGTATCGTTGAATATTGAAAACCTGAACTTGCTGTTAAGTATTCTAATTTTTCCTTTTTTAACCCTTGTCATATACTTTTATAAATATCTCTTCGCTTTTCCACAATCCGTGCTTATTACAGTACGCAAGTGCCGTGAGTCGCTGGCTGACTCTTGGATAGAAGCTGAAAACAGCTTCTATCTGGAGAGGATCTTTACCATAACTGCTTCTTTGGAGTTTAATCTCTCCAATTAAAGTTTCAAGGTTCCAGAGTTGAATAAATTCAAAATGGTGTTCTGCAGTGTTTGGATGTTTTGTAGAAATACCCAATTTTACCTTAACTGAGAAGAGTTTGTCTCTTTCAGCCTCATTTTCACAAATAATAACAGGAGTGTGTTTGTCGGCATAAGCCTTTACCTTATCACTTCCTTTTGCAAAATCGGTGTATGTAAATAGTCGTGGCATAATGATTTTATGAGTAACAAAAGTACTAAAAAAATAACTAAATTTGCGTAATGGAGCGTATTATAGGCATAGATTACGGCAAAAAGAGAGTTGGCGTAGCAGTCAGCGATCCTCTTGGTATTTTTGCTTCTCCTCTTGACACAGTTCCTTCCGCCGGGATAATCGACTTTTTAAAAAGTTACATGGAAAAAGAAAAAGTTGTGCTAATTGTTGTAGGATATCCTCTCAACATGAACAATAAACCTTCTGAAGCTGCAGCGTATGTTGATCAATTTCTTAACAGGCTTAGGAAACAATTTCCCTCGCTACCTGTTAAATTGGAAGATGAACGTTTTACATCTCAACTTGCTTTTCAAGCTATGATTGATGGCGGAGTAAAAAAAATGGATCGCAGAGTTAAGGGAAATGTTGACAAGATAAGTGCTGCCATAATTTTACAAAGTTACCTTGACAGGGACAAATTATAATTTTAAATAACAACATAATGGTACTTCCGATTTATTTATATGGATCTGAAATTCTTCGAAAAAAAGCAGAAGAGGTTGATATTTCCAATATGGAACTTAGGGATGAAATACGACAGCTTATAGAAGATATGAAAGAGACGATGACCAAAGCAGATGGCGTAGGTCTTGCTGCGCCCCAAGTTGGTAAATCGATCAGAGTTATAGTTGTTGATGGAGCTTTACTTGGAAGTGAAGATCCGAAACTTGCCGGATTTAATAGAGCAATGATCAATCCCGTCATTTTGGAAGAGAGTCAGCAGACAGTCGAATACAATGAAGGATGCCTCAGTATTCCAGATATACATGCAGCTGTCGTGAGATCTGAAATGATCAAAGTTTCATATTATGATACTGACTTTGTCGAGCATGAAGAGATCCTTAATGGATTTGCCTGCCGGATGGTTCAGCACGAAATTAGCCATCTTGATGGTTTGCTCTTTACAGATCTTGTAGCTCCTATCAGGAAAAAGATGATACAGAGTAGGCTTAATAATATAAAATCAGGAAAGGTTAATACTTTCTACAAAGCAATAGTCAAATAATTTAGATTTATGGGAGCTTTTCATGCTTACGATATTAGAGGAATTTATAATCAGGATTTTGACAAAAATATTGCCTATAAGGTTGGATATTTTATTCCTGAACTTTTGCACACAGACAAAGTCCTTGTAGGCAGGGATGCAAGAACATCATCTCCTGAAATACACCAGGCGCTGACATCGGGCATAATGGATGCAGGAGCTGATGTGTTTGATCTCGGTCTTTCAACTACGCCGATGGTGTATTATGCAACTGCCAAATATGGTTTTAAAGCTTCTGCTCAGATAACTGCTTCTCATAATCCTAAGGAGTATAATGGTCTTAAAGTTTCAGGAGAGAATGCACTTCCTGTAGGCTTAGATTCAGGACTTGGCACAATTAAAAGTTGGATAGACGATGGACGAGAAACCCCTGTGGCTTGTAAAAGGGGAGCAATTAACAATTTCGACGTTAAAAGTGAGTATGTGCATTTTTTAATGCAATACAAAAAAGATCTTAGCAATCTTAATGTTGCTGTAGACTTGTCAAATGGTATGGCAGCTCTTTTGATTAAAGATATTCTTGGATATGACGGGGAGCGATTGCACTATATTTTTGACGAACTGGATGGCACCTTCCCAAATCATGAAGCCAATCCTCTTATTCCTGAAAACATAGTTGCCCTTCAAACTCTTGTAGTTGAGAAGGGTTGTGATGTAGGCATAATTTTCGACGGAGACGGTGACAGGGTGATATTCGTTGACGAAAATGGACGTTTTATTTCTCCCGATCTGATGATTGCTGTTCTTGGACACTATTTTCTTGAAGAAAGGGGAGAAAGGGGGAAAGTTTTGCAGGATATACGAAGCTCTAAGTCTGTCGGCGAATATCTTGTTCCAATGGGTGCCGAAATGGTTACATGGAAAGTTGGAAGAGCATATGCTGCTCATAAATTAAGAGAGATTGACGGGATTTTTGGAGGAGAGCTCGCAGGTCACTACTATTTCAAAGATTTTTTTTACAGTGATTCAGGAATAATGGCTTCTTTGATCATATTGGGAATAATATCAGGGATGAAAAAAAAAGGTGTAACTCTTTCTCAGCTTATTTCAAGGATAGAAAAATATAAAAATTCTGGAGAGATTAATTTTAAGATAGAGCAAAAGCAAAAAGCTATGGACAGAGTTAGAGATTACTTTATCTCTATAGAAGAACCGGTTGCTTATTATGATTTTGATGGATATAGAGTTGAGTTCCCTCAATGGTGGTTTAATATCAGGCCTTCAAATACAGAACCATATTTGAGATTTATTGCAG
>JAHDRO010000376.1 GCA_018433265.1 Bacteroidales bacterium | reverse complement strand
GATGTAGTCCAAAAGCCAGTTAATGTGGCCTCAGTCCCTCAGAGGAGCCCTTTCAGATATCCAGGTGGGAAGACCTGGTTTGTCCCTACCTTCAGGAAATGGATGAGCCAGAAGTCCCCTAAGCCCCAGCTCCTAATAGAGCCCTTTGCAGGTGGTGGGATAATCACTCTGACTGCTCTATTTGAAGGCATGGTCCCTAAAGCTGTCATGGCTGAGCTGGATGAGGATATAGCTGCAGTGTGGCAGTGCATCATAGATGGAGATGCTAGGTGGCTGGCAAACCAGATTCTTAGTTTTGACCTGACCAGAGAAAGTGTCATAGAGGAGCTATCTAAGCCAGCCATCACCACCAGAGATAGAGCTTTTCAGACCATCTTAAAGAACAGGACCTTTCATGGAGGCATCCTGGCCAAAGGGTCTGGCCTCCTAAAATTTGGTGAGAATGGAAAAGGCATCAGGTCCAGGTGGTATCCCACCACCCTGGCAAATAGGCTCACAAACCTCCAGATGGTGGCAGATAAGATAGACTTCAGATGTGAGGATGGGCTGAAGGTGATGAGAGAGTTTGCAGACCAGGAGGATGCTGTCTTCTTCATAGATCCACCATATACAGCAGGTGGAAAGAAGGCAGGAAAGAGATTATATAAATATTGTGATATTAATCATGAGGAGCTATTCACTATCTGCGAGACCCTGAAGGGTGATTTCCTGATTACTTATGATAATGCAGATGAGGTAAAGGCCCTGGCTGAAAAACATGGATTCCAGTACTGCCTCATTCCCATGACAAACACTCACCATGCCACAATGCAGGAGCTGATCATAGGAAAAAACCTGTCATGGATAGATATGACATCTGCAGTGCCTAAATCCCAGCAGGCCAGCATAATAAGTGAGCCTGCTAGCCCAGAGATCAGGGGCTGATCACATGGATTCTGATGATTACTTAAAAAATGGTTATCACGTAGATCGGTATCATGCACTAGAAGAGGATCTTCTTGAATTTTTTGATTATATGTCGTTAGAGTTTTATCCCTCTGTGGAAGAGAGACAGGCAATTAGATCAATGTATTTAGCGGATTTATTGCTGAGAATAGGGAGCAATATAGACATTTTCTTTAGTAAGTACATCATCACTCACCAAAGTGTTCCAGAGTGTTCTACTATAGCCGGAGAAAAAGAGCCTGATTTTTGGAACTGGGGCGACTTTAAGAAATTAGAGACAAATCTACAGCTATCAGTTTTAAATGTTTATATAATAGCCACCAAAGAGACGATTTATCCCTTCAGAAGGGATGGCAAAAGAGATGGCACTAAATGGAATGAGATCAATAGAACTGAAAATTTTTGGTGGAATAGCTATAATAAAGTAAAGCATGATGGAATATTTGATAAAGCAAATTTGGATAATGTGATACAAGCATTAGCAGCCCTCTTTTTGCTGGTCTGTAGGGAAAAGAATTCAATTAAATTGCTGCAGT
>JAHDRO010000147.1 GCA_018433265.1 Bacteroidales bacterium | reverse complement strand
TGTTCTTTGTCTTCATGGCTCAAGACTACAAATTGATCCAGTCTTCTCAGATTATAAACAAGTTGATGCAACCATAATTTCGCAAAAAAATTCCTTAGAGGCAGATTGGGCAAATTGTTCAAATCTCTATAATTGTTTTTGTTGAAATGAAGCTCTCCAACCTTTTTGCTTCCGTCATGTATCTTCGTTATAAAATTAATATCTCTTCTCAACATTGATATTGTGATATCGGGTTTTATCTCGTGAAGCTTTTGTGTAAGTCTCTTTCTGAATTTGATCTGCTTGTTTAAATAACCAACTAATTGTTTAAAAAAGGGTTTTCCCCAGATTTTATCATAATTAATATCAAGATTAATTATTGTTATTTTTGAAGAAAGAGGGAAAGCCGGATCTTTATCCCCACCATCTGTCAGGATCAAATAGATTTTATAATTATAGTTTTCTGCAAAATAATTGCTCTTGACAGTTAGAGTTCTCTCCATACCACTCATTGAATAGAGTGATGGTATACAATATGCGATTTTCAGTGATTCCTTAATCAAGCCCTTTTGTTAAATGATTTTTAATCAAATTTAGGATTTTTCTTAATTTTACAAAGTATATAATTTTATGAAAACAGGCAATCCATACGATAAGAATTCTCTTCATATAAAAAAAGATTATAAGGTTCTTGAAGTAGGTCCAGGCAGTTACCCCACAAAAAGAGCTAATGTGCTGGTTGAAAAGTATCTATATGATAATCGTTACAGAAGGGGAGACTTCAAAATTTATTTACACCAAACTGTTATAGAGGCAGATGCTGTTGAACTGCCTTTTAACAATGACGAATTTGATTATGTTATTTGTAGCCATGTAATTGAGCATGTTGACGATCCGATCAGATTTGCAGCAGAACAGAGCAGAGTCGCAAAAGCAGGATATCTGGAGGCTCCCAGTATTATTGGAGAATTTTTGGCTCCAAAAAAATCTCACAAATGGGTTTCACTTGAAATAGACAATAAATTTGTAATGTTTGAAAAATCAGCTTTACCATTTGAATTTAAGGCTGATTTTGGAGATCTTTTTTTGAACTATCTACCATATCACTCTTTGCCATACAGACTACAAGTAATGACAAGAAATAATTTTAATGCTGTAAGGTATGAGTGGAAAGATTCGATTGATTTAATTGTTAATCCTACTGATGAATTTTTGCAATCCTTTTTTGTTAAAAAATGGGATATATCTATGGTTAGACAAATCTTTCCTGAATATTCGACATTGAAGGAGACAAATAGCACATTAAAGGCTTTTTGTCATTTCATAAAACTGAAGTTAGTAAGAGATTTAGGTCTTATTAAGGATCCAATTTCATTTGAAACTTATAATAAAATGCATGGAGCACAATCCTAAAGTTAGTGTCATAATTCCTGTTTACAATTCTGCAGATTATTTGAAAGAGACTCTTTTGTCGGTTATTAACCAGACTCTTAGAGATATTGAAATCATTGTAATCAACGATGGCTCTACTGATAAGAGTGAAGAAATAATTGAATCTTATCAGAAAGGTGACTCAAGAATAAAATATTTGTTTCAACCAAATCAAGGGCTGTCTATTACCAGGAATGTCGGACTCGATAATGCAACAGGAGATTTTGTCTATTTCATGGATAGTGATGACCTTTTGGAGCAAAATGCATTGGAGATGTGCTGTAATAAGTGCATATCTGAAGATTTGGATTTTGTTTTTTTTGATGCAGATGTTTTTTCTGTCGGTAATGTGCAAATTGGCTGGGAATATATAAGAGCAGGAAAGATTACGGAGGAGATGACCACAGGAGATGTGGCTATGGAAAAACTGCTGAATACTAATTCATTTAGATCTGCGCTATGTCTTTTCTTTATAAAACGTGCTTTTATTGAGAATTTTAAACTCAGATTTTATCCGGGAATTATCCATGAAGATGAACTTTTTACCACTCAGATGTTCCTTTTGGCACAAAGGGTTGAATATATTTCTAAGGTTTTTTTTCATAGAAGAGTCAGACAAAATTCAACTATGACAACTAGATTTTCAGCAAAGAATGTTGAAGGATATCTGACTGTTATTAGAGAGCTGAGATTATTCGCTGATAGAATAGATAATCACAAAAAGATAATAGTTGAGAGAGAAATCTATTTAATAACAAATTCTCTTGTATATCAATCACATATTTTGTCCGTGAAAGAAAGAAGACTT
>JAHDRO010000279.1 GCA_018433265.1 Bacteroidales bacterium | reverse complement strand
GGTATCAGGATCCCTGTCGGCAAGTAAAGTCCCTATTTCAACTGCTCTTACTCCAGACTCAAGATATAGTTCAACACCAAGAGTCTGAGCAATAAATTGTTCTTTAGGAACATGAGTCAGAATTTTCTTAGCATCCAGAAAAATAGCGTGACCTCCAGAAGGCCTTTGATATGGAATACCATATTCATCAAGTTTATGGCCCAAATATGCAACTTGAGAAATACGAGTCTCCAGATAATCAAACTCTGTACCCTCATAAAGACCGACAGCCAATGCATTCATGTCTCTTCCCGACATACCGCCATATGTAATATAGCCTTCAAACATAATATTGTACATCTGACAATTTACCCAATCCTCTTCATGACGAAATCCAATAAAACCACCTATATTGACTATTGCATCTTTTTTGGATGACATGGTCATAAAATCAGCATAGCTAAACATTTCTCGGACAATTTCCCTTATACTTTTATTTTCATATCCCTTTTCCCGTGTCTTGATAAAATATGCATTTTCAGCAAAACGGGCCGAGTCAATTAAAACTTTAACCCCATAACGTTTTGCCAAATCTGAAACGCCTCTTATGTTTTCCATTGAAACAGGCTGCCCTCCTGCAGTGTTATTGGTTATAGTAATTACAATACACGGAATCTGTTCTTTTGGATATTTCTTAAGAACATTTTCAAGTTTATTAATATCCATATTCCCTTTAAAAGGGAGTTCAAGAGTTGTATTGGCAGCTGCATCTATTGTACAGTCAACTGCATGAGCCTTGCGAAATTCAATATGTCCCTTTGTAGTATCAAAATGAGAATTTCCGGGCAAAATATCTCCTGCTTTGATTATTGAAGAAAAAAGGACGTTTTCAGCAGCTCTCCCCTGATGCGTAGGGAGGAAATAAGGAAAACCGGTTATATCCTCTATTGCTTCTTTCAACTTATAGTATGAACGCGCACCAGCATAACTCTCATCACCTTCCATAATAGCTGACCATTGTTTGTCGCTCATAGCTCCTGTTCCTGAATCGGTAAGAAGATCTATAAATACATAATCGCTCTTTAAATTAAATAAATTATAGTGAGCATCTTTAATCCACTGCTCTCTTTGCGAGCGTGTACTCTTTCGAATGCTTTCG
>JAHDRO010000361.1 GCA_018433265.1 Bacteroidales bacterium | reverse complement strand
GATCCCGAAAGAATAGACGTTAATATTCATCCTTCCAAGACAGAGGTGAAATTTGAAGATGAATTTGCAATTTACGACATGCTTCATGCAGTAGTAAGAGAATCACTAGGGCGAAATTCTTTAATGCCGAGCATAGATTTTGATATAGAAGGCGCACCTGAAATCCCTGCTGTAAATTACAATTATTATGCTCCCCCTCCAAAAATCAACTTTGATCCTCTTTTCAATCCATTTGAAGAAACTTTTCATTATAAGAGAGAACTGATGGAACCTTTTGTAGGAGAAACGGCAAGACTCGAAAGACCCACTGTCCAAGTTGCAGGAAGATACATAATTACAGCTATTAAGTCGGGTTTGTTGATTATTAATATTAAAAGAGCCAGGGAAAGAATTTTTTACGAAAAGTATCTCGACTCTCTTAACAACTTTTCCACAATTTCAATACGGACTTTATTCCCAAAATCTATTGAATTGGATGAAAACACATACAACATAATTCTGGAGAATGCGGAAATTTTGCAAAGTCTCGGATTTGACATACGGCCAAAAGAGGATAGCTCTCCTAGAAACATTGTTGAAGTGATGGGATTGCCTGAAAATATTTCTGACTCTACAGACAACCTTTTGGCTCTGATAGATCAACTCGTATATGACTTGACAGAGCTGGGGAATAGTCAACTTGAAGATGCAAGACAGAAATATGCAGCTACTCTGGCACTATCAGCAGCTCTTTGCGGCAAAGATTCAATGAACAATCAACAGGCTCAATTGTTAATTGACACATTGTTTGCATGCAGGGAACCTTCTTTTAGCCCTTCAGGCAAACCTTGTTCAACAATAATAACACTTGAAGAAATAGATAAACGTTTTATATAGTAAAAATAAAAATATGTACTACAATACTGGAAGAGGAACCGGATTCCTTGGAGGCATGACACCTGTTATCAAAAATCTTGTAATAATCAATACTCTTATGTTGGTTATTACAGCATTTACAGGTAACTTCATGTATGAAAAGTTTTCACTTTTCTATTTTGGTTCTCCACTGTTCAAACCATACCAGCTTATTACACATATGTTCATGCATGGTGGTTTTATCCATCTCTTTTTCAATATGTACTCTCTTATTTTCTTCGGTGTGATACTTGAACAGGTTTGGGGCAGCAAGAAATTTTTCCTTTACTATATGATAACAGGCTTGGGAGCAGCCTTTCTTCACTCCCTGGTTCTTTATTTTGACGCAACTTCTCTTCTGCAAGCAGCAGAAGCCGGCAGTATAGTTGCTGCAGAGAAATACAGAATATTAATTTCCACACCTACTGTTGGAGCTTCAGGAGCAATTTACGGGGTATTACTTGCTTACGGAATGCTATTCCCTAACAACGTGCTCCAACTTCTTTTTCCTCCAATCGCTCTAAAAGCAAAATGGTTTGTGCTGATTTTTGGTGCCATTGAACTTTTCTTTGGAATATCAAACACCGGAGGGAATGTAGCTCATTTTGCACATTTAGGAGGTATGCTATTTGGATACTTTCTGATTTTATATTGGAAAAAACACAATAAGATGTATTTCTAATGCGTAAGAGAAAAAAAGGAAAAAAGAGATCACTGTGGCCGATATCAATATCTTTCAGGATATTGCTGTTTGTTGCTGCAGCAGCGCTCGGACTTTCATATATCTCAATTTATATAAATCCTGTAGATTCAGTAATCCCACTTTTTTTTGGATTATATTTTATTCCAATTGTTTTTTTAAATATTATTATTCTCGTAATCGCTCTCATCAGAAGACGCTCTGTGGCCTGGGTTACTTTTTTAATGCTTATCCCTTCCATTTTATTTGCCGATCTTTTTGTAAAATTTGGCAAGCCAAACGAAGGAGAAAAGGGGAACGCACTGAATATATGCACTTACAACGTTGGCCTGTTTGCTCAGGAATCAGGAATTTCACGACTTGACCAACTTAACAGAGTTGCCAGATATATTGGAGAAGAACGACCTTCAATTGTCTGTTTCCAGGAATTTTACGCCAAAGACACCTCGGTTATAAGAGATTTGTTTCATCAATATCCTTATATACAGTGGCATTTTTTCAGATACAGCGATGGAGGAATGTTCGGTAATCTTACAATTAGTAAATACCCGATTGTTTCAGGAGACAAGATTACTTTCAAAGGCAGTACAAATCTTTGCATTTTTTCAGATATTGATTTCTTTGGTAAGATGATAAGGATCTATAATACTCATCTTGAGTCACATTCAATCTCATTTACCACGTTAGTCAAAAGAATGAGCAACAGTCAAAAAGTATCAGAAGAGATTATTAATGTCCATGAAAGAGTTGCAAGTGCATTTAAAAAAAGAGGCAAACAGGTAGATTCAATTGCTGTTCATATGTCTAAAAGCGAATATCCTGCAATTATATGTGGAGATTTCAACGACACACCTATGTCCTATACATATCACATTTTAATGAAAGGTATGAAAGACAGTTTTCGTGAAAGTGGAAGAGGCTTTAGTGCTACCTATTCATATCTTTGGCCACTGCTCAGAATTGATTACATACTCTATCCTGAAAAATTCTGGAGCATGAGCCACACAACTCAAAAAGTACCATATTCAGATCATTATCCCGTATTCTCAGAAATAATCATACCATGATGGATACTAAAAATGCAATTGAACAAGCTGTAAAGATACTTAAAGATGGTGGGGTAATACTCTATCCAACTGACACAGTATGGGGTCTGGGCTGTGATGCTACAAATGCTGTGGCTGTAGAAAAAATCTACAAAATCAAAAAAAGAGAAGACAATAAAAGTCTTATTATACTTGTTGACGGAGAAGATATGTTGTGTAGATATATAAAAGAGATTCCTCAAGTTGCACTGCAGCTTATTGAAATTGCCGACCAGCCACTGACAATTATTTATCCTGGAGCCATTGGATTGGCGAAAAATGTAATAGCAGAAGATAATACAGTTGGAATTAGAATCCCCCATCACAATTTCTGTCTTCAGATCATCCACAGGTTCAACAGACCTATCATTTCGACATCCGCCAACATCTCCGGTGAAAAG
>JAHDRO010000191.1 GCA_018433265.1 Bacteroidales bacterium | reverse complement strand
CTGAAGATGAATATTATTTCCTGCTACATATGGCTTGTCCTTAATATATTTATTTTCAAACTCAAGTCTTACCCTATTTGCAGGAGGTATAATAAAGAGATTCATCACAAGGCTTAAAAGCGCAATAAAAAAAGCCGAAATCATGTATGGGTAAAGCATCCTGTTAAAACTGACTCCTCCGGCAAGAATAGCAACAATTTCACTGTTCGCAGCCATCTTAGAGGTAAAAAATATAACAGAGATGAAGACGAGTAAAGGGCTGAAGAGATTTATGTAATAAGGCACCATATTGCCATAATAGTTAAAAACAATCTCTTTAAGAGGAGCCTCTTTTTCCACCATCTCATCTATCTTCTCGCTAATGTCAAAAATGATAATTATGGCAATGATTATGGCAAGAATAAAAAGATATGTGCCGATAAACTTTTTTATTATGTACCAGTCAAGCTTGGCAATATGGTAATTAGTTTTCATCAGAGCCGGTTCTCAAGTTTCTTGATTGTGACTTCTTTCCACATTTTAAAATCCCCCTTTTTTATATGTAGACGAGCATCATTTATCAAATTTAAATAAAAGGCAAGATTATGTTCGCTTGCTATTTGTGCCCCCAGAATCTCAGAAGAAACAAAAAGATGCCTCAAATATGCCTTGGAATACGTTTTGTCAACAAAAGACGTTCCATTCTCGTCTAATAGAGAAAAATCATCAGCCCATTTCCTGTTTCTTATATTGATTACTCCTTCTGATGTAAAAAGCATTCCATTTCTTGCATTTCTGGTAGGCATGACGCAATCAAACATATCAACACCTCTCGAAATCCCTTCCAAGATATTAACCGGGGTACCAACACCCATAAGATATCTAGGTTTATCCCTTGGCAAAATCGGGTCCAAAAGCTCAAGAATTTGATACATAATGTCTGTAGGTTCACCTACAGACAATCCTCCTATTGCATATCCCTCTCTTTCTAGAGATACTGCATGCTCAGCTGCCTCAACCCTCAGATCAGTATATACACAGCCTTGAATTATCGGGAAGAAAGCCTGACTGTAATTGTAAAGAGGTTCCGTAGCATCGAAATGTACTGCCCCTCTCTCCAGCCACTGTTTAGTAAGTTTTAATGATTCTTTTGCATAATGATGGTCTGAACTGCCCGGAGGACACTCATCCAGCGCCATAATTATATCAGCCCCTATCAATCGTTGAATATCAACCACATTCTCAGGTGTAAAAAAGTGCTTTGATCCATCAATATGAGACCTGAATATACAACCTTCATTAGTTAGCTTTCTGTTTTCTGCCAGAGAAAAAACCTGATAACCACCACTATCAGTTAAAACAGGTTTATTCCACGAGATAAACTTGTGAATTCCACCGGCTCTGTTGATAATATCAGTACCGGGACGAAGATACAAGTGATAAGTATTCCCAAGTATTATCTGAGCACCTATGTCGTCAATAAGATCTCTGTGGAAAACTGCCTTAACACTTCCGACTGTACCAACAGGCATAAAAATAGGAGTCTCTATTACGCCGTGATCTGTATAAAGCAAACCACATGATGCAGAAGTTTCGGTATCCCTGACTGTTCTTTCGTATCTCATCACTCTGCTACAGGCTGGGGATTATGCTTGTATTTAAAGAAAATGGCAAATAGAATGCCTATAACAAGAGCATAACTTGCAAATACAAACCAGATAGTACTCCAGTCACGTATTCCACCCGGAGACGTAAACATGTCAACTACCCAACCTGAGGTTAACCCTCCAACTGTGGCTCCAATCCCATTTGTCATAACCATAAAAAGACCTTGAGCACTGGCGCGTATTTCAGGTTTAGTCTCCTGTTCTATGAAAAGTGAACCGGAAATATTGAAAAAGTCAAATGCTATTCCATAAACAATCATCGATAAAATGAGGAACACAAAACCTTCAGAAGGATTGCCGATCCCAAAAAAACCAAATCTCAGGACCCATGCAAACATACTCATTAAAACGACTATCTTGATACCAAAACGTTTTAGAAAAAACGGAATTGCAAGAATGAAAAGAGTCTCAGACATCTGAGATATTGACATCAAAATACCCGGATGCTTCACTGCAAATGAATCAACAAATTTAGGGTCATTGGCAAAATCCTGTAAGAATGGTGATCCAAATGTGTTGGTTATCTGAAGTGCTGCTCCAAGCAACATGGCAAATAGAAAAAACACTGCTGTTTTTTGCTGCTTAAAAAGCACAAGTGCATCAAGCCCGAGAGCAGAAGCAAGAGACCTCTTGCCTTCTTTCTTTACAGGAGAGCAAGGAGGTATTGTAAAAGCATACAAACCAAGCACTAGTGATGATATTGAACCAATGTGCAACTGTACAGGGCTTAAAGTCCAACCACCCAGATCAACAATCCACATGGCAATAATAAATCCTACAGTTCCCCATACTCTGATTGGAGGAAACTCTTTAACCACATCCATGCCCCTTTTAACCATCACATTATAGGACACGGAATTATTAAGAGCTATTGTCGGCATAAATACTAAACTGTTCAAAAGCATTATCCAGTACATTTTATCCGGATCTGTAACTGAAGAAGCAAGGTATAGGCATACTGCTCCTAAAATGTGACATATTCCTAAAAGTTTCTCTGCATTCATCCAGCGATCTGCTACTATCCCAAGCAGAGCAGGCATAAAAAGCGACGAAATTCCCATTGTGG
>JAHDRO010000216.1 GCA_018433265.1 Bacteroidales bacterium | reverse complement strand
TAAGTGGGTATTTGAAAGAGAGCCTATGGCAATATTTCTAGAAGACGATAATTTGCCTGAGCTGACATTCTTTGACTATTGTAGAGAACTATTATACAAATATCAGGAAGATACAAGAATATTATGGATTTGTGGAACTAATTATTTAGGAATGTATGAACCGGAAGATGGTAGCAGCTATATGTTTACCAAACATCTATTACCTTGTGGATGGGCTTCCTGGTCTGATAAATTTCTAACTTTTTATGAATTTGATTTTAAAAAACTTTCACAAGCTAATATTAAGAAAGTAAAGTTTAGTTATGATAATAAGAAACTTTTTTTTCAGCAATTGAAGAATTGGAAAAGCGAATTGTTAAATGAGAATTCAGGTCAAAAATATCATTCTTGGGATTACCATATGTCTTGGTCAATAAGAGTGAATAGCTTATGGGGTATTTCTCCGAAATACAACCAAATCATGAATATTGGGGTAGACAGTTTCTCTGAACATGGAGGGACTAGTTTTGATAATGTAATGACACAAAGGTTTTGTGGAATGAATTCATATCCTCTTCCGATTGGCTTAAAACACCCTGAATCTTTGTTGCCCGACATTAACTATGAAAAAAAAATAGGAAATATTATATTATATCCTTTGAATCTTAGAATAATGGGAATAATTTCAAAATTTGTACGCTTCATATTTAGTATTCCTTATAGCATTAGTATTAAGCAGTACTTTATTAAAGTTTTTAGAGGATGCTAAAATTGGGAACGCATCCATATATACCTAATAAAAACAAATATAATAATGTTCAATCTTTAACAATCAATTCAAAATTCAATGATCAAAGATTGTTTGAGGTTTTGTCATTTTTATCAATACTTACAGGTATTGCAGGGCATTTTATTGGGATTGCTCCAGCTTTGTTTTATCCAGCATTTGGTTTATCAATACTATTTGGTATTAGTGGGATTTTTATATATCTTTTAAATAACTTATCATTTCGATTTTTAAGTTTAGAGATTGTATGGTTATCTTTATGCCTATACATGATTCTACTTGGAATAGTAAATATATTATATTCGAGTCATACAATGGATTTGAGCTGGCTTATTTCACAGGATATACGATACTTAATGTATTTTACTTTAGGAATAATTCTTTCAAGAAAAAATTTTATTTCATTCTATCACAGAACAATGCAATATTTAGGAATATTGGCGATAATCTTTGGGTTTGTTGCAATTTTTCTATATCCTTTTCAATTTTCAAGTTTAGAATTAGGTGCTCGTTTAGGAATTTGGGATGTGCCGTACTATCTATGGTGGTTATCTGCATCAGTTTTTGCTTATAATT
>JAHDRO010000152.1 GCA_018433265.1 Bacteroidales bacterium | reverse complement strand
GATCGCATCCTTTATACCGGCTATTGTGAGTTTTCGGAAAGTGTAATACTCCATATCGAAAACATTGACGTCACAAATCTTCTGCATGGCTTTTAATGCAAAAGGACCCTGAACAGCAAGTTGGCAGATCTCGTCTGAAGCATTGTAAAGTTCCTTGCCTGGAGTAATGTGAAATTTCGGAGCAATAGTTGAAAGATGAGCATAATCCTTATCTATATTAGATGCATTTACTACCAGTAAATATGTAAGAGGATCTATGCAATATACCAGAAGATCATCAACGATGCCACCCTTGCCGTTAGGAAAACATGAATACTGAACCTTGCCCGGAAACAGCAAGGAAACATCATTGGAAGTTGTGTACTGAAGGAAAGGAAGTGCATTAGGGCCTTTGACCCAAATTTCTCCCATGTGTGATACATCAAACACTCCGACTGAGTTCCTGACGTGATTATGTTCTTCATTAATGCCAACATACTCCAGCGGCATATTATATCCTGCAAAAGGGACCATCTTGGCGCCAAGAGCTATGTGTTTCTGTGTAAATGGTGTAGTTTTCATTATAAATAGTGTACAATAATTATTTGTGTTTATTTGTATTGGCATCATATATCCAGAGGTCTCCAGGAGAAAATTCTTTTTCCAGCAATAAGTTCATCTCTTTCATAGCCTCATTTTCCGATGAAAAAGCTCCGGCTGTAACCATTGAAAAGCCGTTTTTCATTTCGAGGGTTACAGGAGTATATCCGTTCTTCCTGAGAATATCTTCCATCTTGCGGGCATTATTCTGATCCTTGAAACTTCCTGCAACAATATAATATCTATTGTGGAGTACTGAATCTTTATTTTCGACAGAGGTTAAAGTGCTGTCTGTTTTGCCAGATTTTTCAAATGTTTTAGACTGTGTATCTATCTGCACCTGTGTAGTATTCCTACTTCTTCTTAATGCATCAAGTTCAGAAGAGGTAGGCATTCCGAGCTGTCCTCTTATCCAGTCACACCCACTGATTAACAGCAAGGTCGCAATAATTAACGGAACAACCGCAGACTTCTTCATAATATGCTAATGTATAAGAAATTTGTATATTAACAAAAGTACATATTTTAGCATTAAGAGAAAAATAAATGTATATTTGAAATAATTTATGAGAATCTTCTTTTTGATATATCTGCAGCTGTTTTTCTCATTACCGCTGAATTTCAGGGCGGATACATTAAAGTTGCTTTTTTTAGGGGATATCATGCAGCATAAAGCCCAACTTGATGCTGCACATATCAGGGGCAAGGATGCTAATGACCCTCTATCCTATAACTACACTTCCTGTTTTCAATATCTCAAGGATGATTTCAACAGTGCCGATGTCATAATAGCAAACATGGAAACAGTATTCGGGCCTACTCCATACTCAGGTTATCCTGTATTTTGCTCTCCTTCGTCACTGCTTACAGCAGCATGTGATGCCGGAATTGATATTTTTCTTACTGCAAATAACCATATTTGTGATAAGGGTAAAACAGGTATTGAGATGACTATCAATCTCTATGATACTCTGAACGTCAAATTTACAGGCATTTACAGAAACATGGAAGAGAAAATAACGAGAGATCCTCTTATTATTAATCAAAAGAGTATTAAAGTAGCACTTCTGAATTATACTTACGGAATCAATGGTAACAATATCCCGACACCTTTTGTTGTAAACATCATCGACACAAATCAGATCAAAACAGATATTGCCAGAAGTAAAAATCTAAATCCTGATTTTATTATTGCTTGTCTGCATTGGGGAGTTGAATATTCATTGAAACATAATATCTCTCAAGAAAGAGTTGAGAATTTTTTCTTCAAAAACGGAGTAGATATTATAATTGGGTCACATCCTCATGTAGCACAGGATATTTCAATATATCAACTTGACAATGGCGATATTAAGCATATTACTTTCTATTCTCTTGGAAATGTCATATCAAACATGACGGCACCAAATACACGAAATGGTCTGATGGCCAAAATATTATTCTATAAAGGAGTAAATGGAGAGAAAAAAATTCTTCCCCCCGAATGTAAAACTATTTTTACTGAACGACCCGGTCATAAATCCGCTAATTATTCGGTCATCCCTGGGGAAGAATATAAAAACAGAAAAAATATCACTATAAAATGACAGAAAGAATAATCATTCTGGATGAAATTAATCCGATTGAATTTTACGGGGTGAACAATAAGCTTTTTGAGCTGCTTTGCAGCTATTTTCCAAAACTTAAAGTAACTGCAAGAGGATCCGAAATACTGGTTAAAGGCAGTG
>JAHDRO010000232.1 GCA_018433265.1 Bacteroidales bacterium | reverse complement strand
TTCTGAAATACGGGAGGATTTACTTACTCTGCCATTTATGTAGGTGAGTATTTCCTCCTTAACTTTTCTAACTCTTTCGTCTAGATTGACATTCACACCATCATGAAATTGATGCATTGATTCAATCTGTTCATAATTAAGATAAACAATTGCGACTAATTTCCCATTTTTTTGAGTCACTAATGATTCAAGAACAAAATCGTGTTCGTTGAGTGTTGTTTCTATCTCTTCAGGATAAATATTTTCTCCGTTAGAGTTAACTATCATGTTGTCAATCCTGCCTTTAATGTATAGATATCCATCTTTGTCTATAGTTCCCAAGTCTTTTGTTTTGAAGAAACCGTCATTAGTAAAGCTATTTACAGTTGCAGCAGGATCTTTGAAATAGCCTATCATAACATTGGGCCCTTTTACATGAATCTCTCCAACTCCTTTGGAGTTTGGTGAGTCTATTTTAATTTCAACTCCTTCGAGAGCAGGACCTGTAGACTGCCATTTTGTTTTGCCGGGGATGGCTCCTGCAACAAGGGGCGAAGTCTCTGTCAAACCATACCCTATGGCGTAAGGGAAACCGGCATCAGCCAGGAATTTTTCAACAACTCCATCAAGTTTAGACCCGCCAACTCCAAGAAAACGCAGGTTACCTCCAAAAGTTTGGTAAAGTTTTTTCCCTGCAATTTTGTGAAGAGCTCTTTTGATTATTGGAAATGAGTATATGACCTGCATCGCGAAATTTTTGACGAAAATGGGGCGGATTTTGTTTTTGTAGATTTTTTCTATAATAAGAGGTACAGTCAACATAATTGTGGGCCTGACATCATTAATGGCAGGTAAAAGCAAAGAAGGAGTTGGTGAACCATCGAGATAAACTACATGAGCTCCATGAGTGAAAGGTTGTATCATACCTATGCTGCATTCATAAGCATGTGAAAGAGGAAGGATTGAGAGAAAAACATCCTCCTTTTTTATCTCAAAAAGCCTGTTTGCCATGTATTCATGAGAGACAAGATTTCTATGGCTAAGCATAACTCCCTTAGAAGTTCCAGTAGTACCAGATGTATAAATTATTGCTGCAAGGTCATCAGGATGAGGAGTAGATGTAATCACCTCCTTCTCTTTTTCGGAAGATTGGATGATTTCAAAATCATCCATAGATATAATGAGATTGAGCTCGTTGTAAATATGTTTCGGAATTTTATATTGAAGTCTTTTTGAAACAATCAGGGCCTTACTTTCCGAATGTTGCAGAATGTTAACAATCTCAAATGCAGTAAAGTCTGGTAAAATGGGTACAACAACTCTGGAAGAAGTGGTAACAGCAAAATAGCTTATAGGCCAGTTTGGCATGTTATGTCCCAGTATTGAAATTTTATCGCCTTCATCCAAACCGTATCTGTTAAATATTTCTATGAGTTTTTCAACTTTTTGGCTGACTTCACCATATGTCACAGACGTTTTTCCAGTGAGTGAAAATGCCGGACGGTTCTCATAATCAATAATACTCTTTGAAAAGAGGTCCGTTAAAGTCAATTCTGAGATATCGCTTATCATAAGATTTTAATGACGGTTCAAAGATAACAATTATAATTTGTTATTTTTGTAACCAGTAAAAAATATTAATTTGTGATGTTCAGACAGAGACTGCAAAAAAAAATTTTGGATAAAGCTGTTGCAAAGCGAAAAGTTCAATTTGTCTCTCTTGACATGATCAAGAGAATAACGTTTATTTTTGATGTCACTGATGAGGATAGTATGGAAGCAGTAAAATTCCTTACATCATATGCAAGAGACAATAAAATTGAATATCATGGAATGGCCATAAACCTTGGTAAAAACAACTCTTCAGAAGCAGTGCTTGGACACGGAATCAAGCTTATTACAAAAAAAAATCTTTCAAAATTGGGAGTTCCGGATTTTAATATTGTACAAAGATTTATCAACGATTGTAGCGATTTATTTATAGACTTCTCAAACAAATATTGTTTTGTCAATGAATATCTTGCACTTTCATCCATGTCTGGTTTTAAGGTTGGCAGGCATACCCCTGAACCAAATCCGTATGACCTTGTTATAAAAAGTGATGAAGAGAAGAACAGTGCACTTGATTTTGTGAAAAAATTATTCTTTTACTTAAATTCTATCAAACCATTATAATGTCAGAGGAGAACTTTTTGGATTACAACGAGGAGGAGAGTGAATTATCAGAGCAGGTAAAGATTTGCAGAGAAGCTTTCAGCAGAGGAGAACTTGCAAAACTAGACTTTTCAGAAGAGGAGTTTGACACCTTACTCGGTTTTTTTGCTGACGAGTATGAAGACAAACTCTTGCTTGCTTTATCAAGAATTGCCTGTCAAAGATATCCCTATTCTTCCGAATTGATTGTTAAATATTCAGATGCGCTTATAATCAATGAAGAACCTGAAAAAGCTGTAGAAATCCTCGAGCGTCAGCTTGGTTTAAATTCAAGTAATAGTGACGTCTACTTCTTGCTTGGCAGAGGTGAAATTAAGATGAAAAACTTTGAAATCGCACAGCAATATATAAATCATGCATTAATATTCTCGCCTGATGGACAAGATGATATGTTGTCTTCTATAGCTCTTGACTTTATGGAAGCTGCTCAATATGATCGTGCATTGGAATATTTAATGAGGGTATATAAAAATAATTCTGAGGATATTATTGTATGTAATGATATTGCTTTTTGCCTTGAAAGAACTGAGCGATACGAGGAGAGTCTGGAATATTATTATAAATGTATTGAAGCGGACCCTTTTAATAGTAATATCTGGTTCAATATTGGTACTGTCAATGCTACAATTGAAGAGTTTGACAAGGCTATTGAGGCGTTTGACTATTCTTTGGCTCTTGAACCCGATAACTCATCTGTCATGTACAATAAAGCTGTGGTATTTCTCAATTTATCCCAGTATGACAAGGCAGCAGAAATCCTCGAGGATTTTCTGGTTTATGAACCTGAAGACTATTCTGCACTGACGGCTATTGCAGATTGCTATCTTAAACTTGGGCAAGGTGATAAGGCTGAGAAATACATGAAAATGCTTCTTGAATTTGATCAAAATAATATTGAAGCTTATTCTTCTCTTGCATATATATCTTTAGTCAGGCAAGAATATGATAAATCGCTTGATTATTTAAGAATCTTAATAGGCAAGGAAAATGTAAATTACAATCTGCTTGAGGATGACTTGTATATTGCATTTCAAAAAACCGGTCTTCCTGAGTTTTTGGTATATTATGTTGCAGCAGAATATTTTATTGATGATCAGGCAGGGCTTCTTTCAGGTTTTGAACAACTCTTGGAATTTGATGAAGTGTGGCAAAATATGCTTTACAGACTTGTGCCGGAACTTAAT
>JAHDRO010000403.1 GCA_018433265.1 Bacteroidales bacterium | reverse complement strand
TTGAAGGATTCCTCCTGTCTGGAATCCAACCTTTGCCTTTCCACTGCTTAATTCTAGTTTTATCGCTTATAAGACGACCTTCATTAACAATTGTAAAAGAACCATCCTCCATCAAAGTTAACAGAGATGTACACTCCTCAAGTCCTTCCTGGATTTTATTGGGGAGTCTTTCTATTTCATACCATCTACCCATATAACGCTCTATCTCAAATGGTTTAGCCGTTTCTGTGACAACATAGGTAGGAGAACATGAAGCAGCTGCAAATAAAAAAATGGCTGAAATCAAATATTTCATGCTAAGTCTGAATTTGAGTAGAGTTAAATGTTTCAAATTCTGTACCAAGTGTATCATTTATTACACTTTGTTTAATGATATGTCCTCATTTTTGTAAAAAATACAGAATATGAAAAGAAATATAATCAAAATTGACGAAAAGCTTTGTAATGGATGCGGAAGTTGCGTACAAGGCTGTAACGAAGGAGCGATACAGCTTATCAATGGAAAAGCAGTAATGATAAGCGAACTTTATTGCGATGGACTTGGCGCATGCATAGGAGAATGTCCTGAAGGAGCAATTGAACTTGTTGAAAAAGAAGCAGAGCCATATGATGAAATTGCAGTAATGAAGAGAATCGCAATAAACGGTGAAGAAGCAGTAATTGCACACCTCAAACATCTTCAATACCATGACGAAACAGAATGGTTAAACCAGGGGATAAACTGGTGCAAAGAAAATAATTATCTTATCGATCTCTCAAAACTTGATAATTATAAACCAAGAATGGCTTGCGGATGTTCAGGATCCCTTGAAAAAGACTTTAAACAACCAGAATCCTCAAATAATAGGGACAATGTGTCATCTAACAATATGACAGAATTGAAGCAGTGGCCGGTACAACTTCATCTCCTCAATCCACAAGCATCATTTTTTCATGAGGCAGATGTACTTCTTGCTTCTGACTGTTCTGCATACACTTTCAGCAATTTCCATGATAAATTTCTAAAAAACAAGTCTTTAGCAATAGCGTGCCCTAAACTGGACAATAATATTCAAAGTTATATTGACAAAATATCGGAGATGATCTCAGTTTCTAAAATTAATACCCTTACTGTGTTAATTATGGAAGTACCTTGTTGCAGCGGTTTACTTAAAATAGCAGTGAGCGCAAGAGAAAAATCAGGTAAAAATATTCCTATAAAGGCAGTTACACTATCGGTCAGAGGAGATATTATAGATGACAAGTGGGTCTAAAACTCCTGTCAAAAAAGTTGCGAACTTTTATACTTATTTATAAACAAGGAAAGAGGCTCGGGAAGTTCAAGTTCATCTTTGAGAATAAGATTCAATGTTTGTCTTCCTTCATCAGTCAGGTCAAAATACATTTGTCTTTTATCCCTCTCACCCATTGCTCTGGTAATAAGACCCTTTTCTTCCACAGAGCGAATTAGTTTAGAGGTATTTGAACAACTCAGAGATAGCTTGTCGGCAATTTCCCCAGAGGATAACTGTCCATCTTTCAGAGAACATAAAAGCATCCCTTCATTTAAACAGATCCCATACATATTGTGAAAACTCTCTTCATAAGAACAAAGTGCTCTACATAGATCTCTGATAGCGCATAACCTTTCCATCTTCAAAAATGTCGTTTAAAAGCTTCGCAAAAATAATGTAATTATCTATTTGTTGAGCAAAACCTCATCGATAGCTTTTTTCAAATTTGCTTTTGGAAGAGCACCTTGAGCAACTTGCGGATTTCCCTTCATAGGTATAAACAACAATGTGGGAATACTTCTTATTCCAAAAGCAGCAGCTAACTCTTGCTCTGCATCAGTATCCACTTTATAAATATATATTTGACCTTCGTATTCAGCTGCAAGTTCCTCTAAAACAGGAGCAATTGATTTACATGGGCCACACCAGTCTGCATAAAAGTCAACAAGTGCAGGTTTATCACCTAAATACTTCCACTCATCTGGATTGTTTTCAAAGTCAACTACCTTATTTAAAAATTCTTCTTTCGTCAAATGTATTGTCTTCATTCTTTTTTCATTAATATTATTAATACTACTATTATTTTGAATTCTATTGTTTTGTGATATCCCATTTTTAGCAGATGCACTGTTACCGTTATTGAAAGTGCACGAAATTATTAAAATGGGAAACATTAAAAAAATCAGATATTTTGTAACTTTACACATTGTTTAAACTTTATGTTATTTTCCGCAAAGTTAATTATTATTTCCTTTAAAACAAATTTCTTTAGGAAAATTTTTATTTTAGATTATATTTTAATTCGTTTACAAATATTTTAAATTTATGAAATACATAATTATCGGAGGAGTTGCAGGAGGAGCAACAGCTGCTGCTAAAATAAGAAGAGAAGATGAGCATGCAGAAATTATAATGTTTGAGAGAGGGGAATATATCTCTTACGCAAACTGCGGATTGCCTTACTATATAGGAGGAAAAATTGAAAAAAGAGAAGATCTCATCGTCCAAGGGACAACAACATTTTCAAACCGTTATGACATAGATGTTAGAACGTTCAATGAAATTACATCGATTGACACCTCTACAAAGAAAGTCACTGTCAGAAACGTTCAGAACGGCAAGATCTATTTTGAGAGTTATGACAAACTGTTACTCTCGCCGGGAGCTATGCCATTCAAGCCCTCATTACCTGGAATTGACGATCCAAGGATACTGACAGTCAGGACTATCCCTGATACAGACAAGATTAAGAGTTTAACAGAAAAGACTAAAAAGGGGAAAGCTGTAATCGTAGGAGGAGGATTTATAGGGCTTGAAATGGCGGAGAATCTCAAAGCTCTCGGCTTTATGGTTACAATTGTAGAAATGATACCACAGGTTATGACCCAACTCGACCCTGTTATGGCCTCTATTGTGCATAATGAGCTTAGAGAAAATGGTGTAGAATTAATTTTGGGAGAAGCTGTTATGGCGTTCCGTCCTACAAGTGAAAAGCTATATGTTCAACTCAAAAGTGGAAGAGAAATATCGGCTGATCTGGTAATATTGAGCATTGGAGTAAAAGCCGAAACATCTCTTGCCAGAGAAGCAGGGCTTAAAATAGGAGTAACTGGTGGGATTGAGGTAAATGATTTTCTTCAGACCTCCAACAATGACATCTATGCTACAGGTGACGCTGTTGAAATTATTAATCCCATAACCGGGGATCCTTCGCTGACACCACTTGCAGGGCCTGCAAACAAACAGGCAAGAATTGCAGAAAGTAATATGGTTCACGGCAATATTTGCAGATATAAAGGATCAATAGGTACAGGAATAGCAAAGATTTTCAGGATTACGGCAGCAGTGACAGGAGTCAATGAAAAAACACTTAACAAGAAGGGAATCAAATTTATTTCAACTATTACACATTCGGGTTCTCATGCAGGGCATTATCCTGGAAGCGAATCTCTTTCAATAAAGATTCTCTATTCACCCAAAAACGGAAAGTTGTTTGGAGGGCAAGTCGTTGGTTATGGAGGAGTTGATAAACGAATCGATATTATTGCGACTATAATAGGTCAGAATGGAACCGTTTACGATCTTATGGAAATAGAACACGCTTACGCACCTCCTTTCTCCTCAGCAAAAGATCCAGTAAATATGGCAGGATTTGTAGCTGATAATGTCATAAATGGAAAAGTTAAAATCGTAACTTGGGATATTATAAATAATTTTGATTTTGGCAACTACTATCTCCTAGACGTTAGAAGCCCTGAAGAATGTAAGCAGGGAATGATAAAAGGAGCTGTAAATATTCCTTTGGAAGAGCTTCGTTTAAGGCTTGACGAAATACCTTCAGACAAAAGAATAATAGTATACTGTGCCATAGGGATGAGAGGATATCTTGCTTCAAGAATTTTATTGCAAAATGGCTACGGTAATACTTATAACCTTACAGGTGGATACAAGACTTATCTCTTTGCTCATAAGGATCAGGAAATAATGACTAAATTAGGTGATACAAAAAATAAATCATGAAGCATCTTGCTAAATTTTTACTGAAGATTATGGGATGGAAAGCGTTGACCCCTCCTGTTCCTGAACCAAAATGCATTATACTGGGTGTGCCTCACACTTCTGTCTGGGATTTTGTGATATCATATCTTTATTATAAATCATTCGGTGCAACTGCTTACATCATGATAAAAAAGGAATTTTTCCGGGGTTTTTTAGGACCAATTCTTAAAAGTATGGGTGGAATTCCGGTTGACAGAAAGCACCCGTCAACTATTACCAGACAAGTTATAGAGGCATTCAACAATACTGATCATCTTCACCTTGCTATTGCTCCTGAAGGAACAAGAGATAAAGTCGAAAAATGGAAAACCGGATTTCACATTATTGCAAAAGCAGCAAATGTCCCCGTTTATCTTGGTTATTTTGATTGGGGAAAAAAAGAAATAAGCAGAGGTATTAAGTTTGAATTATCTGACAATGTCAACGAAGACCTGAGAAAGATTCGTCAATATTATAAAGACTTGGGTGTTAAGGGTAAACATCCTGAAAACTTTACCACAGGAAGTGATCTGGATTAAATCTCTTAAAAATTTAAATCAATCCTTCCGACATAAACACCTGCTGTCCCCATTTGAGTAACCATTACTCCTCTTCCGCTTCTGTTTTTTACAACAGTAGGTTCCTCCAGAAAAGTGTGAGTGTGACCACCAATAATAATATCAATGTCCCGGCTCGACTTTGCAAGATCAATATCTGAAGGAGAGCGGCTATCTTCATCGTGATTATACCCAAGGTGAGTCAAAGCTATTATCAGATCACATCCTTGTTTATATTTGAGATATTTTGCCATATCGTTGGCACATCTTATGACTCCCAAATATTTAATTCCGGAACGAGCCGATTCTGCAACATATCCATTTAGGTCAAGCAACAGGCCAAAGATACCAATTTTCTTTCCTCCCTTCTCAATTATTACATATGGCTTAACTAAATCTTTCAGCGGGCTCTTGGAAAAATCATAGTTTGCACAAAGTGTAGAATACTTTGCCTTAGAGAGCCTCTCTGCCAATTGGGCTTCTCCATTGTCAAATTCGTGATTGCCCAGGCATACTGCATCATATTTCATTGCATTGTACAGCATAACCTCCATCTCTCCTTTAAACAAAGTAAAATAAGGAGTGCCCTGATTATAGTCTCCTGCATCCAATAATAAAACATTATCTTCTCGCTCTCTAACATTCTGAATATAGTTCGCACGTCTCTGGGCTCCACCCATTCCTTTATTCCTGCCACCAGAGAGAGGTTCTACATTACTGTGAACGTCATTGGTATGCAGAATCACTATTTCTTGTGCAATTGTGTTATACGGAAGAAAAAGCGCAGTTATTAATAATATTAAAATAACTTTCAATCTCATTACTGTTCAATTTTTATTCTGTTTGTAATTTTGGAAGATATTTTCTGATTATTAGCAGTTAAGGACTCTATTTTCTCAAGAATTACATCTCTTAGAAGCATACCGGTCTGCTCAACTTTAACAGCTTCTTTGAGAGGATAAAGATTATCGCCACCGGTCATTAGAAAATCAAGAGTAGCAACCCTATAGGTCTTTCTATCATCAATCTGAACCCCATTAATTAAAGCATAATTTAGCTTACCAGACTTTACGGAAAGAAAAACATTCGAAGATAAAGGCTCGATACTTGCTGCCAGAATATTAAAAAGTTTTTTGACAGAGCTCCCTTTTAAATCAATAATCACAAGATAATTATCGAAAGGATATGTTGAGTAGATATCATATCTACGCACTTCGCCTGCAGGAATAGGAGCTCTCAGGCCTCCAAAGTTAGTCAACGCAAAGTCAACGTTATTTTCGCTTTTCCTTTGAGCAATTTCTAACATTGCATCTACTGTGAAGTTTGAAAGAAGACTTTCCGGTCTTCCAGATCTCATCTCTTGCTCAGAAATTCCCACTACTTGTTGCATTTGACTATCGACCTGCGGTTTATAAAAATCTATAATTCCTTTTACGACCAGCTCTTCAGGAAAATTCCATGTACTGTCCATTAAAACTCTTGTTGCTTTCCACTGAAAAGTCGTTTCCTGAGCGAAAGTATTTAAGGCGAAAAAAATGGATAGTGAAAATAGTATTGCCTTTTTAAACATTATGCTATTAAATTAAAACTTCAACCATTTCACAAGATCTTTCCATGTGGCTTTCTTGCCATATGATAGAATACCCACTCTGTATATCTTGGCAGAGAGATAAGTCATAAATATAAAAGTAGCTAACAATAACATAATAGAAAGAATCATCTGCCATAAAGGTACTCCAAAAGGCACTCTTGCCATCATAACCATAGGAGAGGTAAATGGTATAATTGAACCCCAGAATGATAAACTGCTGTCGGGAAATCTAAAGGCATGAATCATTAAAAATAGACCAATTATCAAAGGCAAGGTTATTGGAATTGTAAGTTGTTGGGTGTCTGTCTCATTATCTACAGCAGAGCCAACGGCAGCAAACATTGAGGCATAAAGCAAGTATCCAAGAATAAAATATGCAAGAAATGACAAAATTATATATCCAAAATTAATTCCTGCAAGAGCAGTCAGCATTTCTCCTACTTTTCCGCCAGAAGCAGAAAAACCTTCAGGCAATGCTCCAGGAACACTTCCGCCTGTGGAGGCAAGATCTACGCCCATAAAAGCCTGAGCTCCAAAAATAATTGCAAACGTTAAAGCTACCCAAATGAGAAATTGAAGCAATGCAACTGCCCCTACACCTATAATTTTACCCAACATCAATTCAAAAGGCTTGACAGAAGAGATGATTACTTCAACTACCCTGTTGGATTTCTCATCAATAACTCCCCGCATAACCATGGATCCAAACATGAAGATAAACATGTAAATTAAAAAACTAGCTAAATATGAGATAGCCATATTTATCTCTACCATTCCTGACTTTTCCTTCCCCTCTTCGCTAACAGTATATGTTTTAACATCTATTTTTGTATTAATGTCTTTGATAATGGAATCGAGATTCTGGATATTGTAAGCTGCCAGTTTTTTATCTCTGATTCCTCTTTCGACACATTTTTTAATCTCTTCCTTAGTATCAATATTTATCTGTTTGTTAGAGTATGTTGAAACTGAAACATTATAAGCTGAATCCATAGGAGATATTTCAACTATGGCATAAAGATCAGAAGTTGCGAGATCCTTCTTAATGCTTTGAATATCCGCATTTGGATCAAACCTGTATACATAGTCCTCATTTGAAACAAAATACTTTTCACACTCTCTCGACCTGTCCACTACAAGTATCTTCTGTTCTCTTTCACTAGGAGAAAAAGACATTATTATCGTAGGCATAACAATAAGCAAAGCCATGAATATTGGAGTAAGAATTGTGAGCAGAATGAAAGATTTTTTCTTGACTCTTACAGAGAACTCTCTAGAAATAATTAAAAAAAGTTTGTTTTTATCCATAGCCTGCAAATTAACTTACCAGTTTAATAAAAATATCATTCATTCTCGGAACAAGTTCCCTATATTCAACTATGTCGATGTTCTGTTTAAGAAGCTCCATAAGTACCTGTGAAGAAGATGCTTCCCGATCAACTTCAATAATCACACGATATCCATCCTTATATATATCGTTAGAAACAACTCTGTAAAAACCATTGCTGACAATCTCTCTAATTTCAGAAGAACGGTATATTATCTCAACCTCATTTTTGCCATAATTTTTTCTTATCTCATCAACACCTCCAGAAACAACAAGTTTTGCTTTGTTAATCAATGCTATATTGTCGCACAGTTCCTCAACTGACTCCATATTGTGCGTTGAAAGAATCACAGAAGTCCCGTTATCCTTCATTTTAAGTATTTCGTTCCTTATAAGCTGAACATTAACCGGATCAAAACCACTGAAAGGTTCATCAAGGATTAAAAGTGAAGGTTTATGAAGTACAGTTGTGATAAACTGTACTTTCTGTGCCATTCCCTTGGAAAGTTCTTCAACTTTTTTGTTCCACCAACTCTGAATGCCAAACTTTATAAACCACTCTTTGAGCTCTTTCACGGCTTCAGCGTGGCTCATCCCTTTCAGCCTTGCAAAATAGACAGACTGCTCACCAACTTTCATCTTTTTATACAAACCCCTCTCTTCGGGCAGATACCCTATTCTGGTCACATCTGAAATTGTTATAGGCCTTTCGCAGAACCTAACTTCACCTGAATCAGGAATTGTAATCTGTGTAATAATCCTGATTAATGTAGTTTTGCCCGCCCCGTTAGGTCCAAGCAATCCAAATATGGTGCCTTGAGGCACTTCAATGCTCACACCATCCAATGCCGTAAATTGATTGAATTTTTTTACGACACTGTTACAGCTAATAACATTCATAAATTGTTAGAAATATAAGTAAAAAATAAATATTTGTAATATTGGCAAAGATAAAAACAATATTTACTGAAAATAAAATTTTAAAATATTATATAGTTCATTTTTAATAATATTTTCTACAACAAGAGAAGCAAGATTTATTATGTCGTTACTTCTCGAATCTCTAAAACGAATAATAGACCTAGCCAAATATCCGCCAATGTATGGATTAGTTGAAAGCTGTTCATAAGTTGCTTCGTTTAAGTTAATTTTTTGAATTTTATTTGTGTCAACAGTGATTTTATCAGAAAACATAGAATAACGTTCCTCATCAATTCCGAAAATATCCATTAGCTGACGTTTGTCCGCAAAACCGCCAAGCTTGTCTCTGTATTGGATTATTTTTTTTGCATAATAAGGCCCGATTCCGGGTAATGTCACAAGAGTAGCACTGTCAGCGCTGTTGAGTTCAATAGATTTTAAAATCCTCTTCTCTGATTTAAGATTATCAGTTCTGACATTTGTCATATTTTCAAGTGCAATATCCCGGTAACTCTTCCATTTAGCACTACTATCGGCCAACTTGGCACTTTTTGCTGGTAATTGAGCAGTAGTGTTTGGAATGCGAATTTTCGGCCTTTCGCCATAAGATTTCAAGTGTTTTGCACTGTAACTCGCAGAATCTGACTCTGCCACTTTCTCGGGTTGTAATGATTTGTTTAATGAATTATCCTCTTGCTTGTTAAACAAAAAAAGTATCAACTGAATCGTCAACACAACAATAATGAGTGTCATTACTCCAGACGCTCGAGTTTTTGAAATTTTTATTCTCCACATATCTCTCTCCTCCATTAATAATGCTTAATCAGGCTTTCCTGCAATTGTTATAACTATCTCCCCCTTTGGTTCATGCTCCAAGTACCAGTCGCGAAGTTCAATCAGTGTTCCCAGTCTGTTCTCCTCATGAACTTTAGTCAGTTCGCGTGACACACAAGCTTTTCTATCTTCACCAAAATATTCTACAAGTTGTGACAAACACTTCACAAGTCTATAAGGAGATTCGTATAAAACAATTGTTCTAGTCTCCTGACCTAACTCCCTTAACCTCGAAATACGCCCTTTTTTGATAGGGAGAAACCCTTCAAAACAAAATCTGTCACAGGGCAAACCAGAATTGACCAAAGCAGGTATTAACGCTACGGCTCCGGGAAGTGTTTCAACCTCTATTCCTTTATCCCTGCATAATCTCACCAGTAAAAAACCTGGATCGGAAATCCCGGGCGTTCCTGCATCCGAAATCAAAGCTATATTCTCACCTCCAAGAATCCTGCTGCATATAAAATCAACATTTTTATGTTCATTGTGCATGTGATGGGACTCAAGTCTTGTTGCAATACCAAAGTGTTTAAGTAAATGTGAACTAGTTCTCGTATCTTCGGCAAGAACAGTATCGACTTCTTTTAGTACTCTGAGAGCCCTTAGAGTAATATCCTCAAGATTTCCTATAGGCGTAGGCACTATGAATAGTTTTGCCATTAAACTTTCTTCTAATGTTCATATAAAATCTGTAGACTGAAGAAGAATTTTCATCCCAATCTGGAAATGCATTTTTAGTATAATCCATGACCTCTTCAAGCGATGTCATTTCATTGATTTTCTGCAGACTTAGCCTGTATTGCTGTTCATCTCCGTTAAAAAGTTCCTTTATATACAACAATTTATCATTCAGAGTAATACCATCAGTAATGTCAGTTATTTTTGGTCCAGGAATATCTGTCATCCAGGCTGGTTTTTTGCCTCTTGCAACATCGAGAATTGACTCTCCACTATCCGGAAAAAGTTCAAATTCCTCCTCATCATCGATTGCCACAGTCTCTTTCTCTTTTTTATGATCGTTAACGCTGAAAGATGTCAATGAACAATCATTCTCTGAAATATCCGTTTTACTTTTTGACTTAAGACTTTTCAATTCAGAAAGCGATAGTTCTATCTGTTCAAGATAAAGTGAATTGATTTTACATTTAATACTTTCTGCCGCAAGAATTAACTCTTCCCATCTGGCCGGGCCTATTTTATCATCCTCCTTCAACGCCTCAATATCCTGTGAAATCTGATCAAGAATAATCCCTATTTCCTCAATTTTGCTATTGTTTGACATCCGAACTTTTTACCTTTGTATAAGCACAAAAATAGACAAAATGTTTCTGGAAAACACAAAAAAATCCGGTTGGATTGAGATAATCTGTGGGTCAATGTTTTCGGGTAAGACAGAAGAGCTTATCAGACGATTGAGGAGAGCAAAATTTGCAAATCTTAAAGTCGAAATATTTAAACCCAAAATTGATACTAGATACTCCGAGAGCGAGGTAGTATCACATGATGCAAATGCAATCCGGTCTACAGCTGTAGATTCTCCATTAAGTATACTACTGTATGCGTCAGATGTTGACGTAGTAGGAATAGATGAGGCACAATTTTTTGACAGTTCTATTGTGGATGTTTGCCAGCAACTTGCCTCAAACGGCATTAGAGTGATTGTTGCAGGACTGGATATGGACTATCTGGGAAATCCTTTTGGTTCAATGCCGGAACTTATGGCTGTTGCAGAATATGTTACAAAAGTTCATGCAATTTGTGTAAAATGCGGAGATCTTGCACACTATTCACACAGATTAACAAAAAACGACAAACTGGTTATGATTGGTGAAAAAGACACCTACGAACCAGTTTGTCGTCATTGTTTTAACGATCTCAGAAAGATCGATTAAATTACTTTACTGCTGTACCGGAGCAGCTTTGCGAGTTAGATTTGCCTTACCGCTATGAGTAGTGTTGGCAGCAGCATTAACTGCTGTGAAGGTAATCTTAAGTCCTTCTGGTTCTGCAACATAAGTCATTGAACCGCTAAGATCCATAGGCTCTACTCCCTGCATTGAACCTGTAAAGGTAACAACGTCCT
>JAHDRO010000007.1 GCA_018433265.1 Bacteroidales bacterium | reverse complement strand
TATTGGCAGAAGATGTGCTCACCTCTGGACCAATTTTGAGAGTGGCAGGATGGGATGAGTCTCTTGAAAAAAAATCTTTTTACACTACAAGGCATCCTAGAACTGCTGTTGGTAAAAAGGCAAATGGAGATATATTATTAATAACTATTGACGGCAGAGCAAAAGAAGCTGCAGGCATGAGTCTCGACGAACTGCAAAAAATACTCAAATGGCTTGGCTGCAGCTACGCAATCAACCTTGATGGAGGAGGCTCCACAACTATGTACATAAAAGGATTCTCTGATAATGGAATTGTTAATCATCCGTGTGACAATAAAATATTCGACAATAAAGGAGAAAGAAAGGTTGCAAATGCAATATTGCTATTTTGCGAATAATTAAAGATGAAAAAACAAAAAGCACTTTTTATTTATACACACCTTTCAACTTTCGTTAAGGGAGATATCGAAATTTTATCTGAAATCTGCTCTGTGAAAACATTCAGGGTTGATAATTCTTCACGGGTAAAACAGTTTTTTTCCCTCATATGGGAATTGCTCTATCTCATTCTTAACATATGGAAATTTGATATAATTTATATCTGGTTTGCAGATTATCACTCATTTCTTCCTGTAATGTTGTCTAAAATAACAAAAAGAAGGTCATTCCTGGTGATTGGCGGATATGACGTGTGCCGAATAAAAAGTGTAAAATATGGCAGTTTTATTAATCCGATAAGAGGCTTCATGACGAGATATTCGATGAATAACGCTTCCCTTTGTCTATGTGTTTCAAATTATATAGATAGAGTAGTCCGGTTTGTTTCAAAGAAAGCGAAAACACAAGTTGTCTACAACTGTGTAAATATCCCAGATGACATAAGCGACAATACTATTACAAACAGAGAAAAAGGTGTAATTTCCGTTGCGATAGCCAAATCTCCACAAAGTATTTTTATAAAAGGAATAGACAGAATTGTCAGACTATCACAAGAGTTAAAAAATATACCTTTTACACTTATAGGTACTGACAGAATAATACTGGAATCTATCTGTGGCTCTATACCGCAGAATCTTAAAATAATTTCCCGAATCCCTCACGAAGAACTTCTGGAATATTACAAAAAGTATAAAGTTTACTGCCAATTATCCAGAAGTGAAAGCTTTGCGGTTGCTCTTGCAGAAGCGATGTACTACAATTGTGTTCCTGTTGTTTCAAATACTGGAGGAATGACAGAAGTAACAGGTTCACTCGGGTATGTTGTTGATGGAGAAAACATTAATCAATGTTCGGAAGCTATTCTTTCTGCTCTTGATGAGCCTTATTCGGAACAATATCGTCAAAGAATTGAAAGTAATTTCTCAATAAAAAGGCGTTACGACGCCCTTAAGAGAATTTTTTCGTTGACCTACCAGGATTCGAACCTAGATCGACAGAGCCAGAATCTGTAGTGCTACCATTACACCATAGGTCAATATATATAAAATATTACAGTATCCCGTTCTTAAGTTGACCTACCAGGATTCGAACCTGGACTGACAGAACCAAAATCTGTAGTGCTACCATTACACCATAGGTCAATTGTGTAATTTTTGAGCCGACAAATATATGGCTTTTTTTATTAAGTCCAAAATTTAAAGAATCTTGAAATCCAATACATGTTCACCTAAATAATAATACAAAAGTGTCCAGAAAACAAATCTCAAACCCTTGCCAATCAACATAAAGAGAGCACTCTTTGTAAAGTTAATCCTATAAAACCCAAGTGCCAAAGCAAACACATCACCTAAAACAGGCAACCATGTCATAAACGCAAGCAATGACCCAAATCTGTCAACATTTTTTTTCTGTTTGAGAAGTGTTTCCTCTTTTACCTTAAACCATTTCTCAATCCAATTCCATTTACCTATACGACCAATATAATAGGTAGTAAGCCCTCCTAACCAATTCCCGGAAGTTGCCACAATAAGTGCTAAAACTGGGTTGACACCAGCTATAAGTATCCCAACCATCAAAAAGTCAGAACTAAATGGCACTATTGTAGCAGCAAGGAAACAGCCCAAAAAAAGGCCTATAAGTCCTAATTGTGACAATAATTCCATTACAAGTCTATCTTTTAGATTTAAAGAAACTCGTCATCAAATTTCCACACTCCACTGACAATACACCTTGAATAACCTCACATTTTGGATGAAGAAGCGAAGGAGAAAAAAGAGTATAGCCGTGTTTGGGATCAGAAGCACCATATACCAATTTTGACAATTGAGCCCAGTTAAGAGCTGCGGCACACATTGGACAAGGTTCGATAGTAACGTATAACGCACAGGCAATAAGATACTTGCCACCAAAGCTGTTGGACGCCATTGTAATTGCCTGCATCTCGGCATGTGCAGTTGGATCATTCAATCTTTCAATCAAATTATGAGTCCGGGCAATGATTTTACCATTAGATACAATGACTGCACCTACGGGAACTTCATCCTCATCGAAAGCTTTCCTGGCCTCTTTAAGGGCTTCAGACATAAATAACTCATCCTGCGTCATAAACGTAAAGTTAAAATAAAATCATATATACTGCTGCACCTGCAACATACCCTAGAAAGGCCAGAGGAGTAAATTTCTTGAAATAGTAACTAAAAGGTATTTTCTCCATTCCCATTACTGTAACGCCGGATGCAGATCCAATAATCATTATGCTTCCTCATGTAACTGCTCAATATGCAAGAAACGTCCAAAATGATCCATCAACCATAAAAAAAACTGCTGCAGCCAAAGGATACGAAAGCTATTGCAATAACACCTGCAATAAACAAAAACATTGTTGAACTCATATGAATAACTAATGAAAAAATTGTGGCAAATGTATTACATTTTTAAG
>JAHDRO010000375.1 GCA_018433265.1 Bacteroidales bacterium | reverse complement strand
CGGAACTGCAAAGCATTTTGGTAAGTCTGTAACTTGTAGAGGTGCAGCCAATGCCGGTAAGCATAAATGTAATATCAAGCCTTTCTTTAATTTCTAAGGGAAGTGAGTTGTAAGCCTGTTTGGCTGTGATAAGTTCTTCCTCTTCTGCTGCAGTTATTAAAATTTTCATTATGAGAGATGTTTCTCTATCTAATTTTCTAATTTTGCCCGAAATTAATAATAATTATGGCATATACAAAGATTGAACACTATGACGAGGAGGTCACACAAAGATTGGCAGCTCATTTCAGAGAGATTCTCAGTTTGATAGGAGAGGATCCTGCAAGAGAGGGGATTAAGTCGACACCAATAAGAGTGGCCAGATCCGTACAGTTTCTTACTCAGGGATATGAGATGGACGGGACGGCAATACTTAGCTCTGCTATGTTTAAAGAAGATTACAAACAGATGGTTATTGTTAAGGATATTGAGCTTTATTCACTGTGTGAACACCATATGCTTCCTTTTTTTGGTAAGGCACATGTTGCATACATTCCAAATGGATATATTACAGGGCTCAGTAAAATTGCAAGGGTTGTTGAAGCATACGCAAGGAGACTTCAGGTACAGGAGCGGCTTACGGTTCAGATTAGGGACTGCATCCAGAGCACTTTAAATCCTCTTGGAGTTGCAGTAGTCATTGAAGCATCTCATATGTGCATGCAAATAAGAGGGGTGCAGAAACAAAATTCTGTAACAACTACTTCTGCTTTTACTGGAGCCTTTCTTAAAGATATTAAAACAAGAGAAGAGTTCATGAGTCTTATTGGTACATCTTTGCACTAAGGCTAAAGTCAAACTGAAGGCCTCCTTCCTCTCTGTTGCAGACGGTAATGGCACCATTGTGCAGTAGAACAGAATTTTTGACAATCGAAAGACCAAGCCCGGAGCCTCCACTTTTTCTACTTCTTCCAGCTTCAACCCTGTAAAATCTTTAGAAAAATCTTTCGAGATGTTCTTCAGAAACTCCTTTGCCGGTGTCATAATATCTGAACCAGATAATATCAGGATCAATTTTTGTAGTCTGGATATGTATCTCCACATCTCTTCCTGCATGTTCTATTGAATTGTCAATGAGATTTTTGAAAAGAGAATATATTAGTATATACACACCTTCAATCTCAGTATTATCACTTACATCTGTATATACTTTGATATTATTTTCAGAAAGACTGAAAGATAAGTCACTCTCAATCTCTTCTATGCATTTTTTAATATTAATTTTCTCCGTTTCATATTTCCAAGAGGCCTCTTCTATATTATTAAGAGTAGAAATATCCGTAATTAGCGAAGAGAGTCTTAAAGTCTGCATATAAGCTCTTTCTATAAAGAATTTTCTTTGGTCTTTATCCATCTCTTGCTGCATCAGGGTTTCAAGATAACCTCTTATACTTGTGACAGGAGTCTTGAGTTCATGTGCAATATTATGAGTAAGTTGCTGCTTGTACCTCTTTGTTTCTTCAAGTTGTTTAAATGTCTGAATTATTTTTTCTTCTATTTCTCCCAGTTCATTTTTTGAAAAACTTATGTTTTCGTAGTTTCCGTGTCCTTTCTGAAGGAGGTTCAGAAACTCTTTAAAATCTCTGATTGGTTTATTGACTTTGCTGTTGAAGAAGACGACTGATCCTATAGAGATAGCCAAAAGAAAAAGTATACCTAATAAATATCTTTCATGGTATATAATTAGTAAATAAGCAATTACTCCGGCTACCACAAGAAGCGCCAGAGATACTAAAAAAACCCCACTGTTGTTATCTTTTATCCTTTTCAATTTCATTTGGATTAAAACAATATCCGAAACCGGATCTGTTGATAATCATTGATCCATAAAAGCCGAGTTTTTTCCTTAATCGAGCGATATGTACATCCACAGTCCTTTCCAGGACGTAAACCTCATTTTCCCATACGGTATCAAGAATCTCCTGCCTTGAATAAAATTTAAAAGGAGAAGATGCGAGCATGTAAAGAATTTCATATTCCTTTTTAGTTAGCGAAAGAGTTGTACCATTTACGATTACCTGTTTTGAGCCACTATCAATCTTAAGTCCAGATATTTCTATAACTTGGTGTCCAGGATGTTTTTTGTTGTACTCTCTTCTTTCTTCTTCTGCCTTTTTATATAAAGCAGTCCTGCTTAGAACTGCCTGTATTCGTGCCATTACTTCTTTAATTGAGAATGGTTTAAGAATATAATCATCAGCTCCGACATTAAATCCCTTAAGTTTGTCATCAACAGTATCTTTAGCGGTTATGAAGATAATAGGTACTTCGTTGTGCAACTCTTTTCTGATCACATCAGCCAATGTAAAACCGGAAATTCCGCCCAGCATGACGTCAAGTAGTAGCAGATCGAAATTTTTTGCCAGTTTTATCAAAGCTTCTTCAGATGAATAGGCTGTGTCAACTTCATAGCCGGAGTTTACAAGATTGAATTTCAATATTTCGCAAACATCCTCTTCATCATCTACTACCAGGATTTTTTTTTTGTCATCCATACGTTGATGCAATTATTTTTCAAAAATAACCATATTTATTTAAACACTTTATAAATGTTTTTTTCTTAATATTTTCTTAAATATTTCTTAATTATTTTTTAATGGTT
>JAHDRO010000239.1 GCA_018433265.1 Bacteroidales bacterium | reverse complement strand
TTGCAGTTCCGGACCATTTAATTTTGCTCTAAATATTGGGATTGCTGGAAGTTTTACTGAATCATTCGCTATAGGGTCTGTTGCTATGATAGACAAAGAGTACTTTGGTGATCTGGGATTTGAAACATACTTTGGTTTTCAAACTCTTTTCGATTATAATGCTCTAAATGCAGATTCTTTCCCATTCAAGGGTGGAGCACTCTACTGCAAAGATATTCCTCCTGAAATTGAGAACGCACTCTCTTCATACAAAAGAGCTACCGGAGTTACAGTACAAACTGTAAGTGGACTTCCTGAAAAAAAAGAACTTCTGAAAAATATTTTTTCACCTGAAATTGAGTCCATGGAAGGAGCAGCCTTTTTTTACGTCTGTCTTCATGAGAAAGTACAATTCGCAGAAATTCGTTCAGTATCCAACTTCGTTGGAGAACGTGACAGAAAAAAATGGGATATTCCTCTGGCTCTTGACTCTCTAAGAGAAGCTGTCAGAAAAATGCTTGTTGCCTTATGAAGCTAAAGATTGCCTATTCATCATGCCCCAATGACACCTTTGCTTTCCACGCAATGATCAACGAGTTAATCGATACAGAGGGCATTGAGTTTTCAGTTGACATAGCCGACGTGGAACAATTGAACAAAAGGGCTGCCCTTGGCATTTATGACGTGTGCAAATTAAGTTACAGTACTTTCTTTTCTATTTGCGACAGGTATGTAATGTTGAGAGCCGGAAGTGCTCTAGGTTATGATAACGGCCCCTTGTTCGTTTCTCTCACAAATAATGTCAGTAAAGAAAATCTTGCTGATTTAAAAGTTGCTGTTCCTGGAGAAGGTACGACAGGTGCTCTTTTGTTAAGAACAGCGTTCCCGGAGTGCAAAAATCTTATACCAGTACTTTTCTCTGACATAGAAAAAGGTATTCTTGAAGGAGAGTTTGATGCAGGGGTGCTTATACATGAAGGAAGATTCACATACAGAGACAAAGGTTTGAATCTCATTGAAGATCTGGGAAGCTATTGGCAACGTTCTACAGGATTACCGGTACCATTAGGAGGAATAGCTGTGTCAAGATCTATTGAAAACGACATTCGGAAAAAAATTAACAGAATCCTAAAACGAAGCATAGAATTTGCATTGAAAAATCCCGACAAATCTGCAGAGTACGTTTGTGAGAATGCTCAAGAAATGGATACGGAAATTCAAAGGAAACACATTGATCTATTTGTAAATGAGTATACTCTCGATATTGGAGATATTGGTCAAAAAGCTGTAGAGACACTCTATGAAACAGCTTCCCGGCTTAGACCGGACATTAAAAATGAAAAACTGCTTTTTATTGAATAAATAAATCAAAAACGTCATGAATCAGGAGGTAATCAAAATAAAAGGGATCAAAAAGATCTACAAGGTAGGAAATCAGGAAGTTAAAGCTCTCAATGGTATTGATATAATTATTAATCGAAATGAATATGTTGCCATAATGGGGCCCTCCGGTTCAGGAAAATCCACAATGATGAATATTCTTGGATGCCTTGACAGTCCAACATCAGGAGAGTATATTTTAAACGGAACAGATGTCAGCAAAATGGACGATAATGAACTGGCCGTCATAAGAAATAGGGAGATAGGCTTTATATTTCAATCTTTCAATCTTTTACCCAGATACACTGCTCTTGACAATGTGGCCTTACCCCTCATTTATTCAGGAGAGTCAAAAGAAAACAGAGAAGAGAGGGCAAAAGTTGCTCTGGCCAGTGTAGAATTGACTGACAGAATGCACCATAAACCAAATGAACTATCAGGAGGTCAAAGACAAAGAGTTGCTGTTGCCAGAGCTCTTATCAACAACCCATCAATAATTTTGGCGGATGAACCTACCGGCAACCTTGATACCAAAACCTCTGTGGACATTATGAAACTATTTGAAGAGATTCACAAAAAAGGCAATACAATAATTATCGTGACTCATGAGGAAGATATAGCCAAACATGCAAAAAGAATAATCCGAATAAGAGACGGCGTCATTGAATCAGATCACTTTAACGAACATCAGATTATTTAAAAGTTAATAATCAGCATAAATCAATAATGAAAATATATACAAAAACAGGCGACAAAGGTACAACCTCTCTTGTCGGAGGAACAAGGGTAAATAAGAGGGATCCCAGAGTCAATGCATACGGAACTGTAGACGAACTTATTTCATATATTGCTCTTCTTAGAGCAGTAACAGTTGAAGACTTATATACAGACAATCTGCGCAGAATACAGTCTGATCTTATGCTGGCAGCTTCTCACCTTGCCGCAGATGAGAAAGGAGCATCTAAACTTAAGTTGCTTGAAGAAAATGAGATAACATTCCTCGAAGAAGAAATTGATAAAATATCAAACAAGCTTCCTCAACAGAAAGCATTTATTATTCCCGGACCACATAAAGCCTCTGCAATCTGTCACATAGCAAGAACTGTATGCCGCAGAGCAGAGCGGGCAGTACTCCTAATTGAAGAGGAAATATTTGAACCAAGAATTGAACAATGTATTAAATTTTTAAACAGACTCTCCGATTATCTGTTTATCTATGCAAGACATTTATCAATAAATGGAAATGTGCCTGATGATTTTTGGGTTCAATAAATGAAGAAAATCAACAATTAATTACTACCTTCGCACACTATTATTGAATAATATAGTAAATGTTTAATTATTAATCGTTTACGTTATGTATTGGACACTTGAACTGGCATCTAAACTTGAAGATGCTCCATGGCCTGCAACCAAAGAAGAGTTGATTGACTATGCAACTCGTTCCGGAGCACCTCTTGAAGTGATTGAGAACCTCGAAGATCTGGAAGATGACGGAGAGATTTACGAAAGTATTGAGGACATTTGGCCTGACTATCCTACCAAAGATGACTTCTTTTTTAATGAGGACGAATACTAAAAAATAGAAAGAATCACTCAAAATGAAAATTATTATTGCCGGGGCAGGAGAAGTTGGAAGCCACCTGGCTAAGATGCTCAGCAATGAGTATCACGATCTTACTATAATCGACAACGACGAAGCAAGGCTCAATCGTGTAGCCGAAAGTGCTGATGTGGTGACCATTTTTGGGTCACCTACGTCTATAAGTACACTTTCAAAAGCAGGTGCTGCCAGTGCAGATCTATTTATTGCCGTAAGCCCTGCACAGGAGCAGGATGTAAATATCATCAGCTCTCTACTGGCTAAAAAAATGGGCAGTACCCGTGTCACTGCAAGAATTAATAACGACGAGTACCTTGAAAACGACAATAAGATTCTTTTTACTGAAATGGGTATTGACCTTTTATTTTATCCTGAAAAGATTGCTTCTCACGAAATAATTGATCTTCTCAAACAGACAGGCACCTCAGAGTTTATGGATTTTTCAGGTGGCAAACTTCAATTGATTGCTTTCAGACTTGACGATGGAGCACCATTGATTGATAAAACAATTGGAGAACTGTCTTCTTCAAACGAGGAGCCTTTATACAGAGCTGTGGCAGTCGCCCGAGAAGGTCAAACTATTATTCCAAGACGTGACACAAAATTCAAAGAACATGATTTGGTATTTGTAATCTCCAAACGGGCAGGTGTTCACGAAGTCATGGCCTATTCCGGAAAAAATAACATTAATGTCAGAAGATTAATGATTGTTGGAGGTGGCAGAATTGGAGAGATGGTTGCAAAAAAGCTTGAAAACAGTGTAGATTATATAAAATTAATCGAATTACGAAAGGAAAGATGCGAATTACTTAACGAAAAATTATCCAAAACGCTGGTAATAAATGGAGATGCAAGAAACACCGATCTGTTGATTGAAGAAGACGTAAACGAATTTGACGCATTTGTAGCTGTCACCAGCAGCTCTGAAACAAATATACTTTCTTGTGTCATGGCAAAGAAGATGGGTGTGGCGAAAACCATCGCCGAAGTTGAGAATATAGAGTATATAAAGTTGGCAGAAAATATGGGCGTAGATGCTGTCATCAATAAAAAACTAATCACGGCTAGTAGAATTTTCAGGTTTACACTTTCCAATAAAGTGCAGTCTATAAAATGTCTTAATGGCTCAGATGCAGAAATTCTTGAATTTATTGTCAATCCCAACAGTTTAATAACTAAGGATAAGATTCGGAATTTAGGGTTCCCTAAAGATGCCATCATTGGAGGAGTTATAAGAGGTAATCACAGCTATATAGCACTTGGAGACACTGAAATTAAGGCATATGACAGAGTTGTGGTATTTGCTCTGCCATCTGCACTCAAAAAGGTCAACAAGTTTTTTATATAGCCTGCTGTTCTTTATGGCGACCATTCTTCAAGCTGAGAATATTTCCAAGTCCTATGGCACCCGGATTCTATTCAATAATCTGGAAATAAACATAAATGAAGGTGACAGAATTGCACTTATTGCTCCCAATGGAAGTGGTAAAAGTACACTCCTCCGTATCCTTGCCGGAAAAGATAGCTCAGATATTGGCGGATCTGTTCGTTGCAGAGAGAGTGTTAAAATAGCATGGCTTGAGCAAGACCCCAGCCTTAATCCTGAAAGAGATGTATTTGAAGAGGTATTTGCTTCATCTGATGAGCTTTCCAAGACAGTAGAAGAATATGAAAGAGCGATTCTTTCAAATAACACTGACATAATTGGCTCAGCAATTCGCGAAATGGACAGATTAAATGGATGGCAATACGAATTAAAGGTCAAACAAATACTCTCATTACTCAAGATAGACAACCTCAATCAAAAAGTTGCAACCCTCTCGGGAGGTCAGCGTAAAAGAGTAGCAATTGCAGGAATCATGCTCGCCAATGCAGATCTTCTTGTTCTGGACGAACCTACAAATCATCTCGACCTTGAAGTCATCGAATATTTGGAAGAATATTTATGTAAACCATCTCTCTCCTTACTAATGGTTACTCATGACCGATATTTCCTCGACAGAGTATGTACTCAAATTATGGAACTTGACAACGGTCAATTATACCGATA
>JAHDRO010000163.1 GCA_018433265.1 Bacteroidales bacterium | reverse complement strand
CCACTTGCCATAATGTTTCCTGAATCATCATTTTACCTTTGCGATTCCATAAGAAAAAAAATTATGGTTGTAGGCGATGTAGCTTCCACTTTACACCTTAACAACGTAATAACTGTCAATGCACGCGCCGAGGAACTTGAAGGCCGGTACGATTTTGTAGTATCAAGGGCAGTAACTGCACTCAAAGATTTTTTACCATGGATATGGCATAAAATTGATTCTGGATTTTTTAAGGGTGTTTCTCGAGGTGTTTTGTACCTTAAAGGAGGTAACCTTGAAAACGAAATTGCTCTTGCCTGTTCGAAGATGAAAATCAGTCCCTCACAAATAGTGGAAGAGAGAATTGACCAATGGTTTGTAGAACCAGATTTTGCCGAAAAGAAACTTCTATTCATCAAACGGTAAACAATTATTTGCTAATAAAAACATTTTACATATCTTTGCACTTCCTTATAAAGAATTATAACAGTTTAATAATATCATGAAACGCACATTCCAACCTTCACAACGCAAGCGTCGTAATAAACATGGATTTCGTGAGAGGATGTCAACTCCAAACGGACGTCGAGTTCTTTCAGCCCGTCGTCGTCGTGGACGCAAAAAACTTACAGTATCGTCTGAAGAACAGTTCTAGCAGATATTTACTACTATAATGAGTCAAGACGCCTGAGGCGTCTTTTTTGTTATTTTTGTGTCAATAATTTTAAAATGGAGAGAGATAAAATCATTAAGGAAGCTCTTGAACTGTACTCAACTTCAGACATGAATTCAATATCCGAAGCTGCCTTGAAGATTAGAAAAGCTTTTAACGGCAATAAAGTTTATTACAATAACAATTTCCACATAGAACCAAGTAATATTTGTGTACATAGGTGTAAATTCTGTTCCTACAGAAGAGACAATTCCTCACAACCGGGAGCATGGTCAATGACTCTTGAAGATGTTCGAAATTACTGTCGTGAAAAGTATCAAAAAGGAATGACTGAAGTTCATGTTGTGGGAAGTGTTCATCCTGAAAAAAGCATCGACTATTATGTATCCATCATCTCTCTACTCAGGAAGGAATTGCCCGACGAAGTAACAATCAAGGCCTATACTGCCGTTGAGATTGATGATATGGCCAGATATTCAGGGCAAAGTGTGGAGTATATCCTAAACAAGCTCAAAGATGCAGGACTCTCTGCCATGCCGGGTGGTGGTGCAGAAATATTCGATTCAGATATCCGGAAACAAATCTGCCCAGACAAGTGCAATGCCGAGAGATGGATCGAAATCCATCGAACAGCACATAAACTCGGCATAAGGAGTAATGCCACAATGTTGTTTGGTCATATTGAAAATCGAAGGAATAGATTAGATCACATGTTGCAAATCAAGGAACTTCAAGAGGAGACTGGCGGATTTGATGCCTTTATTCCACTTCTCTTCAAATCCACCAACAATCAGCTCTCACACCTCGGAGAAATTGGATTTGTCGAAATTCTTAAAACCTTTGCCGTTGCAAGAGTTGTACTCGATAACATACCTCATATCAAATCCTACTGGCCAATGTTGGGAAAAGATTTGAGTCAGCTTACGTTGCTATACGGAGCAGATGATATGGATGGTACAATTAATAACTCCACCAAAATATACAGCATGGCCGGGTCACATTCAAATCCCGAAATGAGCTGTGACGAAATTGAAAATATGGCCAGAGAGTGCGGATTTATAGCAATTGAGAGAGACAGCTTTTATAATGAAGTTAAAAAATAGTATTATTTTTGTGACATGACAAAAAACAATATTGACAAAATCAAAAAAAAGGCAGGATGGGATCACCCCATTCTTAGAGAAATCTTCAAAGCAATTGGATTTGTTATTGTTTTGCTAATTGCTGCTTCACTTTTTTTAAAAATTGTTACAAGACACAATCAAGAACTTTCCGTTCCTGACTTGTCAGGTCTCACACTTGATGAAGCTCATAGAATTGCGAAAAGACATAAGTTGAGAGTTGAGGTTTCAGATTCTGTTTTTATACCATCAGTCAGCAGAGGTATCGTGCTCAAGCAAAACCCTAAAGCAGGGAATATGGTCAAAAAAAACAGAAGAATTCTATTGACAATAAACACAATTCAACCGAAACTCGTCACTATGCCTTCAGTAACAGGATTTTCCTTGCGTCAAGCGTTGGCCGAACTAGAAGCCAAACAGCTTAGTGTAGGCAGATTGACTTATGTCTATGACATGGCAACAGACAATGTATTATCACAGAAATTTAATGGACGTTTCATTGCCCCAGGAACAAAAATTGAAGCTGGAAGCCAAATCGATCTAGAACTTGGCGATAACGGACAATCAGCTACATCTATTCCAGATGTAACAGGAGTTTCCCTTCAGCTTGCCAAAGAAATACTCTTGGAAAATTCTTTGAACCTCGGAAAAATACACTATGACAACCTCGTCAAAAGTTACTCTGATACTGTTTCAAGCGTTGTAATCAGACAGATTCCCTCTCCTACCAGAGTAACCTCCTATCCTTTGGGCACAGAAGTTGAACTTTTTCTTAGCATCAATAAGGAAAAATCAAAAGCTATAAAAACCGAGTAGAATG
>JAHDRO010000272.1 GCA_018433265.1 Bacteroidales bacterium | reverse complement strand
TGCAAATGAACCAATCAGTGCAGGTAAATCGGAAATGTCTAATTTTAAAAATGGTGGTGCTAGCCACACTAGAGGAAATTCAAAAAGCATCAGCGCAAATGCTATTACCCCTAATACAGCCAATTTTGATAATGTCTTTGTCTTCCACATGTCTTTGCTTAAAGTGTACATATTATCCCTCCATAGTTATAAATTACTTCGGGAATAAAAAACCCCGAAGCAATCTTCGGGGCCAAAAATCAAATAAAATCTTCTTTCATCCAGACTATACTGTCGGCTCTGGAATTTCACCAGATCAACCTTTCGGCTCGTGGGCTTTACCACCGGTGAGGAATTGCACCTCGCCCTGAAGATACTCTGATATTATAATATATCTTTGTCGTCCGCTTGTCAATATAAGTTATTTTACACTAAGTCAAATTTTATGTTTTTCTTTTTTGCGTTTTAATAATTATGCAATTCACCTATTTAATCATCTTATTCATCTTATGATAAAGTATAAGTGCAACCATCTCAAATGCAATAGCAATAATGATGATTGTACCTGTCATTCCTTTGTCATATAAAAACCCCATTAGTGACGATCCTCCTAATAGCGCTAAACCATATGCTGCATTAAACACTCCATACCCTGTACCTCTTTTATAAAAAGGTACAATATCTGCAATTGCAGATCTCATGATAGTTTCATGCACTCCCATTATAATACCAAAAACAATCATTCCAATAATTACTAGCACTTTTGAATCAGTTAATGTGAATATTGGCAATATGATTGATAAAAAAGGTATTGCAAGTAAAGTTAAAAGCCCTGATGTCTTTATTCCTGTTTTTGATTTCAAATTGTCATAAATCTTGCCAAATAAAAGAGCAGTTATTGCATCAATCCCCATGGCAATACCATAAAGTAAAGTGATGTTTCCATCGCTGAATATACCTTCAGCTTTTAAATGGTATCCTATAATGCTGAAATTTAGAAATCCTAGAGTTGCAAAAAAAGTAAAAGCAGTATATATCCAAAAAGTAGGTTGTAATTGTTCTTCTCTATATTCTTTTGCATGAACTTCTTTAATCAAATTTTCTTTCTTTATCTTGTTATGTGCAAATATTAGAAAACCCATTAGCAATACAAATGGAATGAGTAGTGCTTTATAACCTAATTGATATTGTGCTAATTCATTTTCTCCTGCAATTAAAAATACCAAAGTAAATATTAATGGTCCAACCAAAGCGCCTATTTGGTCTAAAGCTTCTTGCAGTCCAAACGCAAAGCCAATGCCAACTTGATTTTGAGCGACTGCAGAAACAATAGTGTCTTTAGATGGATTTCTCAAAGCTTTTCCTATCCTTTCCATCAATATCAAGACGATTAGAATATTCCAATTCATTGTAAATCCCATTAAAGGAACCACTACTAACATCCCATACCCAAGAAAAATAAACAGCCAGTACTTTCTTGTCTTATCTGAAAAAATCCCTGCAATTAATCTCAATGCATAGCCGACAAATTCTCCAATGCCAAATACTATTCCTACTTGTGTAGCGCTTACTTTTAAAAGATTAAAATATTGGCTGTTTGCACTTCTAGCGCCTTCGTAGACTGCATCGCCTAGTAAGCTTATAACTCCGAATAAAATAATAACTGTCACTGCTGGTGAATATTTGGATTGTTTTTCCATGATTTTATCCTTCTCCTAATATTAAGATTCTTTATTTAGAAAAGCTTTTATATAATCTAAATTCTTATACATCACTAACAAAGAAATGAAAAAACTCGTTATAACTCCTTCGATTGGCGCTTTTTGATAATAAAGCAATACTGGTAAAATAAATATGCCGATGCCAGTAGCAGCATTTGCCCTTTTGCCAAAGGCAAGTGTAAGGATTCCAATGAATCCAAATAGATACAAGATTGTGATTGGTGAAATAATCAGCAATATACCAACTAGACAGGCTAAGCCTTTTCCTCCTTTAAATCTCAAAAAAATACTAAAATTATGTCCTAAAATGACAAAGAATGACGCAAAATAAGGTATTAACTCAGATTTGCTAAAATTTTTAGCAATTGCGATTGCTGCTACAGCTTTTGCCGCATCTATTATAAAAGTTAAAATTCCAGGGAGAAACCCTATATTTTTAATAGCATTCACTGTCCCTACATTTCCACTTCCAACCTTAGTTATGTCTTTCTTAGCAAAAACTTTTCCAGCAATATATGCAGTAGGAATTGAGCCTAATATATAAGCTATTATCAATAATAGAATATCCATTTATATCACCTTAGCTTTCAATTTTCTGATTGATTTGCATTTTTTTAGGTGTGGATATGAGACTTCGTATAATTCATTAATGCGCCCAAAAGAAGGAACTATCCTCACTGTAGCTAGAGAAGTGGCTGAAAAATCCGAGTCATCAAACTCCAGCACATTAACTGATTTAATACAAGAACTGTTTTTTGAAGCTAAAAAAGCACTTCTAAAAACAATGGACATCCTGTCTGTATTGAAAAATAAAGATGCTTACGATGCAGGCGCTTGGGGACTCTATCTATTCTTCAGTTCTCTTGCAAAAGCTGTCGGCATAGATGTTAATGATGATATTGATATAGATTTAGAAAAAAACTACTTCCTCTATGACGATAGTTTTGATTTTGAAAATCCTTATGACATGGAATTTAAAATATCTGGTGAAATAAATTTAGAGCCAATCATTAGATCATCTCTTTCGAGTTTAGGTGATGAGTTTATAACTAGAGGCAGCTCATCAGGTATTTATGTCCATGTGCACACATCCAATCCTCTCAAAGTCGTAGAAGAGGTTTACAAAAATTCAAGAATCAGCAATATTATCATCAGGGATATGCACAGCCAATATGTTGATCAGTCTAATGATGAATTAAAATTCAAAGATTTCCACATATTAGCTTTTGGATCTAGCCCTGGACTTATAGCGCTATACGCAATGTCAGGAGCAGATGCAGCTATGGATAAAGAACTGACCAATAAAAAGAAAAATATCATCAATGAATATATAAACAATAAAACACTAATCTTATCCTCTGAAAACATCAATCTTGGAACTTCTAAACCAATCTATTTAATGAATGAGATAGAAATATTATCCGTATTAGTGTCGATGTATACTGACAATCTTCCAACCGAAAAAGAGATAAGAAGATTGTCAAGTTACACCAATTATGCTAAGTTAAATCACTCAAACGATATTTGTCACCTTCTTATAAATGGTGAACTGATAGATCAAACTAGATCTGTTGATAAAAATGCTATTATAGATTTAGCTATGACTGCTATTGAAAAACTAAATCCAAAAAAGGTGACAGTCTGACTGTGTATTACGGTTTTGAAATGTCCAAATCTGAAATTGATATTTTATTGAATAAAATTAAAATAAAATACCCATATATTGAAAATATTTACACATTGTTTTCAGCAAGTGAAAGTCCTATTATCATAACTATTGAGTAATTTATTTATATATATATCCCATGGAGACCACGCCTGGCCCTACATGTAGTCCAATAGCAAGCGTAAGAGGAGATATGTCAACACTTAAATCTGGAATTATTTCTTCAACCATGCTTTTAAGTGTTAATGCATCTTCCTCTGCGTTTGAATGCGAAATAGCTACTCTAATCATGTCTTTTCCTAAAACGTCCTTTTTTAATTCGTCAATCATCATTTTATAGCCTTGATTCATCCCCCTTGCTCTTCCAAAGAATTTAATTTCGCCATTGTTTAAATACACAAGAGGTTTTATATTGAATAAATCTCCTGCTATAGAAGCTACTTTCCCTATTCTGCCACTCCTTTGGACATATTTTAAAGTGGATAGGATTAATGCGAATTTCGCATTCGGCTTCAATTCATTTAAAACAGTGAGAATTTCACTTATGTCTTTACCTTCTTTTGCCATTTCTACGGCTTTTATGACTAATAGGCTCGATGCTGGGCCAGCAGTGTTAGTGTCGAATACGAATATGCGATTTCTCTCATTTTCATCGAACTCATCTCTTGCTTTCAAAGCTAAGGCATAAGTATTGCTAACTGTAGATGCAACCGTCATACACAAACAATAGTCATGTGTGTCAAGCGATTTTCTAAATTCTATAACAAATCTCTCATAAGAAGGTGCAGAAGTAGTTATCTTTTCTTCATCTTTTTCTAGCTTTTCATATAAGTCTTTAGCTTCGACACCAATTACATCTTCAAATATTTTGTCACCAACATTGATATTTATAGGTACTATTGGTATATCATACATTTCTACTAAATCCATAGAAGGTGAACAAATGCTATCTATAACGACTTTTACCGACATATCTATCTGCCCCCTATGAACTATAATACCCATATTTTACAAAATAAATACCAAACTTATCTTAATTAAATATTGTAATAAAATAAATACCATGGATGTCCATAGTATTTATTCGAAAGTTCCTTTAATTTTAATTTCTCTTTGTTTTATCATTGTATTTCCTCTAGCAATGACTGTATCTATGTCTAAAGATTCCTTATTCAATATCAAGATATCCGCATCATAGCCTTTCTTAATTTGACCTTTATTCTTTAACTTTAATATTTGTGCAGGGTTCTCTGTGGCAACTTTTAAGCAACTTTCGAGATCTATTTGCTCATCAAAATACATGTTCTTTATGCATTCTAAAACAGAAGATGACTTTCCTATCTTTAGCTCCGTTAGGTTGCCTTCTTTATCAAATGAAGGTAAACTTCCTTGGCTATCAGAAGAAATTGTTATTTGTGATATATCAATTCCTTGGTCAATCATTTTTCTTACCGCTTTGCTGGATGATATTTCTCCATCTTCTATGAACTTTTTAGTCGTGCTTGTTGTAAAGTCGACATATCCACCGTGTCTTGCATACTCAATTGCATCTTCCATAATCCATTCATTTCTACTCATATGAGTTGGTAAAAATTGAGTTATTGGAATGTTAGATCTCTCCAATAAATCATAAATTATCTTTAAAGGATTCTTGCTATCACCTAAGTGTAAATTTATCACTCCGGCTTTACCAGATAGCATTCCTCCAATTCTCGAATCTGACGCTAGTCTAATAAGTTCATCAACACTCGGGCAAGAAGATCTATGGTCTGATATAGCTATTTCACCAGTTCCAATTATTCTTTCAATCAATATCAAATCATCTGTAATGCTACCTGTAACAGTTCTCACTGGCACTTGATACGATCCAGTGTATGCATAGGCTGTTATTCCTTCTTCATTAAGTGCATAAATTTTAGCTAATAAATTCGACATTGTCCTTGATGTGCCATCTGTGCCAAGAACTCCAACAACTGTGGTAACTCCCGCTGTAGTTATATCTGTAAGAGTTATTTCTGGAGTTCGTGTCCTGTATCCTCCTTCACCACCACCACCACAAACATGAACATGACTATCGATTAATCCTGGTGTAACAATGTTACCTTTTGCATCAATTAACTCGTATTCAAGCCCTTCCAAAGATATGTTATCCCTTAAGTCAATTATCTTGTCGTCGGCAATTAGTATGTCCTTCTTCCCTATATATGATGGAGCATATACAATCCCATTCCTAATTAGTTTTATCATTTTTCCCTCCCAAATCCAAAGCTTGAATTTCTTTTTTTATTATATATGAATATATCAAATCTCCTTTATACACATAAGAATCAGGCATTATCGTATGTATCTTTGAATCATTGTCAGCTTTTATCACAGTATTGCCAATTTTGCCTATGATATCTCCCTTGTTTACTACATCTCCTGATGATTTTGTCGGTTTAAACAATCCAGAAACAGGAGATTTTATATCCAATATTTCCCCATAATATGTGGGTGGATTGTCAACTGTTTTCCCATCGATAAAATCAAGGGCTATAAGTAAATTTTTTAAAGCATCAAAACAATTGTTTGCTAAATGTGTTTTAATTGCACCTTTTGATGATCCACTTGGAAGCTCTATTATAAATGCATTTTGATTTCTTTGATAATTGCTTTCAACAAAGAACTGGCCTCTAAGGCCAGAAGACTGTACTAAATTTTCTAGTGGCAAATGGTTGATAACAGATAAAACTTCTGGAAATTTATCGTATATTGACAGAATATATGGTATTGAGTATTGGTTTGCACAATGTAGGTCAATGATTATATCCATATCGCAAGCTTCATCCCAAACATTTTTGGCTGCTTTATGAGTTGGCCCATCTGTTTCATTTCCAGGAAATATTCTGTTCATATCTACTTCATCATAAAAAGAAGTTCTATTAAATACACGTGTTGCAACAGGGTTACACTTAGGCATGATCTTAATGCTTCCATTTTTGAGCTTTGTATTGTTTAAAAATTCAATCATGTCATATGCAATAGATATCCCTGCAACTTCATCTCCATGTATGCCTGCAGTTATCATGAGTTTAGGATGATTTTCTCCAAATTCATATACTTCTTGCTCAAATGAAGGGTTGTCTTCCACAACTAGTTTTCTCATATTCATATTATTCCCCCTCGATAATCATACTGTTTAAATACGCCAATCCTTTTCTAGTTAATACAGTGCCTTTCTTGCCTCTATTTTTAGTGATGTACCCGTATTCTTCTAAGTAATTAAGTTTTGTTCGTATTTTATTTTCTGTTACACTTAACCCAATTTCGTTTAAAGCTTTTGTTATTTTCTCTCTGCTCGCATTTAGATTGTTGTCTTCTAATCTTTTAATAATATTTAATATGCTTAACAGTTCTCCATTGAGTATTTTAAATTCATTTTCTGATTCATACTCAATTTCTTCTATCTCTTCCTCGAAAAATTTCTTATCTGGCAAATCCTCAAGTGTCAATGTATCGCTAGTCCTTACAGCTAGCATATACTTAATTGTTGATTCGAGTTCTCTTACATTTCCTAACCATTTATAATTTTCAAATTCATCAATTACTTCTTCAGAAATTTTGATTTTTTTTGATGTCTCTTTTGACATAAAATATTCAACTAAATCTTTTATATCTGATACTCTTTCTCTAAGAGGCGGCAAATTTATATAGCCAATTTTTAATCTGTAATAAAGATCAGATCTAAATTGTTTTTCTTTTACCATTTTTCTCAAATTTTTGTTTGTAGCTGCAATTACTCTAACATCAACTGACTTTATCGTCGTTCCTCCAACTGGCATTATTTCTTTCTCTTGCAATACTCTCAATAACTTTGTCTGTACTTTTAGTGAAATGTCTCCTATCTCATCTAAAAAAATTGTTCCTCCATCTGCTAATTCAAATAGGCCAATTTTACCACCTTTTTTTGCCCCAGTGAAAGCGCCTTCTTCGTAGCCAAATAGCTCGGATTCTATCAGTTCATCCGGAAGCGCGCTAAAATTCACCGCTAAAAATGGCCCATCTTTTCTATTTGATGTATTGTGGATTGCTGATGCAAACAGTTCTTTCCCTGTGCCGCTTTCTCCTTCTATCAGCACTGTTAATTCTGATTTTGAAAGTTTCAATGCGGTCAATTTAACTTCATTTATTTGAGGGCTTTTCCCAATTATGTCGTCAAAATCGTATTTCGCAAAATGCCCTTTTAAAAGCAAATCTTGGCTGAATTTGCTTTTAATATTTTCTTTCTTTTCTTTAGTAGTTGTAATGACAATATTGTCGCTGTTTGGTATCTTAAACTTAGAAGTCTTTATCATCAGCCCTGCTATTTCTATGTCTTTATTTTCATAAAAATCGGCACTCATAAAGTACTTTAAAACTTCTTTATCTACTAAGTTTTTTAAATTTCTATTTTCGATATTTCTTTTGTCAGGAGAAAGTAATTTCGTCATCTGTTCATTGGCGTATTTGATGTACCCATTTTCATCAATCACCAGTATTCCATTTACAAGACTATTTACAATGTTATTTAAATAGGTGTTTAAGGTGTTGATGTTGTTATTTACTAAAGAAATATTCTTTGATACATTTATGATCTTTTGCATATATCTCTTTGTGAAAAATCTCGTGTCTTTATTGTCGAAATTTAGTTTATCCATAATATTGTAAAGCGTATTGATGTCCATAATCCTAGGGCCTAAATCTATTACTTTTTCTACGCAGTCAGGCACTTTGTCAGATTCTCCTGGTGTTATGGCAATTTTTAATTTTTTATATCTTTCAATGCCTGGATAATATGGATAGTATTTTATATGGTTTAGCCCTAATTCCATAAGATCGTCAATTGAACTTTGCGCAGTTTCTTTTTCATCGTTAACCAGTAAAACTTCAGTTTTTGGAGGAATATTCGCAACCAGTTCAATATAATCAAAATTTATGCTTCTTTCACTTATTATATAATCGTTGCAATTTAAATTTATTCCTCTTTCTTTTAGTTCATTCACCAGATTTTCACTTGAATATATTATCAAATCCGCAGTTATTTCATCTGGGATATTTTCTTCACTCGCATAGCTTTTTATGCTTATATATTCAGGAATAAACTCTATAAGCTGGCTATAAAGATGATTCTTTGTGTTCGTAGATCCTGCAATTAAGACAATACTCTTTTGCATAATATCACCCGTTCATTCATAATTGTTTAATGCTTTAGCTTATGCTATAATTTATAATTATATCATTGGAGATGAAATTATGCGATTTAAGTTTCTTAAACAGCTGATACTCAAATTAGTTATATCAATAGCTTTAGTATATGTCTTAGATAATGTATTATTCTCTCAAATAAGCAGGTTTAATATTTTGATTGCTTTTTTGGGAAGCATTTTCCTACTTATAGGCTGGATTAATTACTTGTCTAAAGATGGTCTAAATATATCTAAATTGTTCCCAAATTCGTCCTTTATAAAATCAATATTTAAAAAGCCTAAAAACAAGGGTGTTTTAAATATGTACGAAGACGATGTAGTCGATTCCAATTCAGAGAAAAATACAGGTGAATCTATATTTAGTAATATCACTGTGGGGGTTATTCTAATAATTATTTCAAGTTTTATCTAATAATTATAGCGATAACTTTAGTCGCTCCCCATCTCTTGCTATGCTAACATTCATCTTTTCAAAAGAGAATTGCCCATCCGTTTTACAGTTATTTGCTTGACTTAAATCAAGCATAAAAACTGCTCCAGATCCCAATACCTCAAGTGTTCCATTATTTTTGTCATATATAAGGGCAGTGTCTTCTGATACTCCAAAACCAAGAAAAGTCTTATTCGACGGTTCCAAAACTGCTCTAGCAAGCCTTAGAATTCTAGCCCTCTTATCAAAATGTTGGTCTACTACTCCCAATTCAAAAAATCCTAAACCTTTTACAATTCTCATATAGTCGTCATTTTCTTCATCGTAATCATCATAGCCATATTTTATTCTGCCTTTTAATACATCAGCATTGTCGCCTGAACCTATCATTATTTCGCTCATGATTGCAGCTCCAGCGCTAGTGCCACCAATTACGCCTCCTGACTCGTAAATCTCTTTCATTTTCAAAAGAGCTTTTGTGTCATCTCCATTTTTTCTAATAAAAGCTTTATGAGTATAGTATTGGTCACCACCTGTAAACCAGAATCCGTTTATGTCAATAAAAGCATCTACAATCTCGTCATCATCCCCAAGAGGTGGATCTCGCCAAAGGCCGCCTTCGTCGCCATAAATAGGAACTGTTATTATATCAGCCTCGTCTACTCCCAATTCTATCCAAATAGATTTCACATGCTCTATAGTTTCAATTGGTTCATTTCCGGATGCAGTTGGAACTATAGCTATTTTTTTACCTGATACATAAGAATTTTCTACAAAGTATTTATGGATTTTATATTCGCTTTCTTCTAAGTTTCCTCCTGCAATGACTAGTTTACCTTTCATTAATTTGTCTCCTTATCATAATGATTTCTATCCAATTCTTTTTGATAGTCTTCTATCTCTTTATCATTTGCCCAAATGAAATGACCCTTTTTAATTTCAACCCATTTAGGTTTGTCGACAGAATAATCGTGTATCTTAGGATCGTAAATCAATATTTTTTTGTTTTTTTCTAGGTCTGGATCTGGTATTGGGACAGCAGACAAAAGTGATTTTGTGTATGGATGAAGTGGGTTTTCAAACAATTCATCACTATCAGCCAATTCTACAATATGCCCTTTGTGTATAACTGCAATTCTATCAGATATAAACTTTACCACACTCAGATCATGAGCAATAAACAAATACGTCAAGTCTTTTTCCTCTTTTAATTTGTTGAGTAAATTAATTATCTGAGCCCTTATTGATACATC
>JAHDRO010000105.1 GCA_018433265.1 Bacteroidales bacterium | reverse complement strand
TACCGTTATATATAATATACACTTAAAACAATTGATTGTCTATACAATTTATAAAATCATTTCTATTTTTTCATCCCCCCTAAAATATCTTTTTAAATCATATGGTGAAAAAATACCCCTGTCTGTGACAACACCGCTTACCAAGTGTGGTGGCGTTATGTCAAAAGATGGATAATACCCTTTAACTCCTTCTTTAGCAGTCTTTACTCCCATAGCCTGAAGCACAAAATCCCCATCTCTTTTTTCTATCGTCACAGTAGAAATACTTTCATGCCCAATGTCAGGTATACCTGTTACAAAATATGGAATTTTCAAATATTTTGCTACTATTGCAATTTGATAAGTACCAACTTTATTGACTACATACCCATCCATACAAATAGCATCGGCTGCCGAAGTAAATAAATCGACTTTCTTTTCCTCCATCACATATGCAGGCATATTGTCTGTAATTACTGTGACGTCAAAACCTTGGTCATAGCATACGCTAGCTGTAAGTCGTGAACCTTGGAAATATGGCCTTGTTTCAGGACAAATCACTTTTATGTCTAGATTTTTCTCTTTAGCCTCTTTTAACATCATACCCACGATAGTTTCACCAAAACATTGTGTCATTATAGTGCCTTTTTTAGGGAACATATCTGTTAAATATTTTGCTACATCGTTAATTCTTCTATACCTCGTGTTATTATGCTCGATTGTATGAAGAAAAATTTTCTCGTCAACTCTTTCTCCTTTTTCTAACGCATCTATCGCTGCCTCAATACATCCATCTGTGATGAGTTTCATTCTCTTTGTGGTAGTTGGTCTTGCTGTGTAAAGAGTTTTCGCAGCTTCATTTAGATAGTTGATAAATTCAGCTTTCCCCAAATTTCTAGCTTCATAGGCTGCCAAGGCCATTCCCATGCCGCAGGCAGTATAAGGGCCTGCACTTTGTGTTACCATATCCTTTATTGCTTTAGCAACTTCTTGATGACTCTTACACTCTACAAACGATATCTCATTTGGATAGATTCTTCTATCTAGTATCCTCACAACTCCATCTTCATACCATGCGATGTTTTCATACCTTAATAAAAATGCTAACCCTTCATCAAATCTTTGCATAACAGCCTCCTACATAGCCTCGATAATCGAGGAAATAAATTTCTTTAGTTTATCTCTTGATAATTTTCCTATCTCTTCAACTTCTTCTGTAGTAATTTTCTTGTCTACTATTCCCGCAGCCATGTTAGTGACTAAAGACATGGCTAGTACCTCTATGTTTGTATGAGCAGCTGTTAAAGCTTCTGTTACAGTTGACATCCCAACCAAGTCTGCTCCAAGTATTCCCATGGCTTTGATCTCTGCTTTGGTTTCAAATTGTGGCCCTGTGGCGAAGAAATAAACTCCTTCTTTTACATCTATGCTTTCTTTTTTTGCTATTGTCTTTGCCAATTCTCTTAATCTTTCTGTATACATATCTGTCACATCGAAAAATCTAGGACCAAACTCTTCGATGTTTTTTCCTCTTAAAGGACTAGCACCAGTTAATTTGATGTGATCTTTAATTATAACTATATCTCCAGGTTTAAAATCTTTATTTATTGATCCAGCAGCATTTGTCAAAATGACCTTCTTTACACCTAAAAGTTTAAATACTCTTATTGGTATTGAAAGCTCTTCAAATGTATACCCTTCATAATAGTGAAATCTCCCGCTCATGGCCACAACTTTTTTACCTTTAACTTCTCCAATTATGAGCTTTCCCTCATGGCCTTCTGCGGTAGAAATGAGAAAGTTTGGGATATCTTTGTAATCTATAATCTTTTCGACATCGATTATTTCTTTTACACTGCCTATTGACGAACCTAATATCAGACCGATCTCGACATCATGTCCAACTATATTTAATATGTAATCAGCCGCTTTTTTATAGTATTCAAAATTATACTCCATTTCGCTCCTCCACTTAGCCTAATTATTAGTGTTAATAATGTATATATTTAATTATACCAAATAATTCTCAAAAAGAATAAGGCTTTATTAGCCCTTTTGTGCAATCAATATTACATAACGATTGATTTTTACGATTGTTTTTTTAATTGCGGGGTATGTTTGTAATAAAAGTATCAATGAATACTACATGGTAATCGTAATTGAAGAACTTGATAATGAATGCAGAGTTGCTCAGGCATCCGGTGATATTCCACTAATCCATGGGACAATTGATAAAAGCAAACTAAGTTATGATAAATCGCTTTTTAAAGATAATGCTAATCAAGCTATTGTTAATGGGGCAATGAGTTATGATGGGATTGATGGCAATGAAAAAGGAATACAATATGGAACAGGCTATATATTAGAACGCAAGAAAGACTGGGTAAAAATGTCTATACCAATGCAGGAATCTGAGCTCTGGTTTAAATCAGACAGCTTGTCATATGATTTTGATACATCGATAATTGATATTAAAAATTAATCTGATTGAAAATTATTATATTATAAAGTTCATTTCATATTTTTTAACTAAATTAATGTACGAAAAAAACCGAAACTACACATACTTTATTCTGTGAGGTTTCGGTTTTTTCTATTTTCTTTTTTTAAGGCGATCCTGTTATAAAGCTAATTCGTAAATCTTAATTATATCATCTACATCCAATTTTTTTAGTCCGCCTAATTTACCTTTTATTACAGCTTTCCGAGCCATTTCTTCTATTTTATCACTTGGAAGATTTGCTTCTTTAAAGCTTGTTGGAAGTCCTACTTCCTTTAAGAAATCCTCATAAGCTTTTATTCCCTCAAGTGCAACTATCTCTTTTGACTTACCTGCATCAGATATGTCGAATACATTTACTGCAAATTTATTGAATCTATCTAAATTGTCTTTGTATACATATTTCATCCATGCAGGGAATATTATGCTCAATGTAACTCCATGAGTAGTTCCGTACAAAGCGCTTAGCTGATGGCCTATGTTGTGGCTTGACCAATCTTCTTCTCTACCAACTCCAAGTATACCATTGTGAGCAATTGTACCAGCTAGCATGATTTCTGCTCTAGCATTGTAGTCATCTAGGTTTTCATTGAGTATCCTTGCATTTTTAATGACACTTCTCATGGTTGCTTCACATAAATGGTCAGTCAAGTCAACATTTGGTGTATTTGTAAAATATCTTTCCAAGATATGAGACAATATGTCTGATATACCTGCAAATGTCAAATCCCTTGGCAATGTCAAAGTATATGTTGGGTCCATTATTGCAAATGTAGGTCTAATCAAATCATCATTTACAGAAAGCTTTAAGCCCTCTTCTTCATTTGTAATTACACTTCCCATGCTAGCTTCGCTTCCAGTAGCTGGATAAGTGAGTACAACTCCTACCGGCAATGCTCTTTCAGGTCTTTTGTTCCCTAAATAAAAATCCCAGACATCTACATCGGTTACAGCGCCTAAAGCAATAGCTTTTGCAGAGTCAATAGCACTTCCTCCGCCAACCGCAAGTATTAAATCAATGCCTTCTTTCTTAGCTAATTCAATGCCTTCTCTAACTAAACTCAATCTTGGATTTGGCTTTACTCCTCCAAGTTCATATATTTCTACATCCGCTTTTTTAAGCTCATTTACGACTTCATCGTAAAGTCCACTTCTTTTAATACTGCCTCCACCATAGTGAATGAGTACTTTTTTATAGTTTCCCTTTACAAGTTTAGATAATTTATTGATTGTTCCCTTCCCAAATTTTATTTTAGTGGGAAGATAAATACTAAAATTGTTCATAAAACACTCCTCCTTATACTATTTGCATCATTCTATTTGCCCACTCAATGGACTCGATGTAGAATTTACTTAACAAATTTTCATCCAGTCCCATCGCATCAGCAATTAAACTGACTTTTTTTTTTTTTCTTCTTTCATAAGATAAATATAATTCTTTTATGGGCACTAATATTCCATCATTTTCTAGCAGTGCATCTTTAACAATATCGTCAAGTTTTAAATCTTTGAGTGCCTCATCTAGAGGCATGTTCAATATGGCATCTAAAGTGCTAAAAAGTCCTACTATAGATGCTTGATATCTCAGATTATCGTATTTAGGTACATTTAAGGCAATCTTTTCTGCAAAACTAGCTCGAATTAGAGAGATTTTAACCAGCTCTCTAGGACAGTTTTTCCCGAGTGTTTGAACTAGCACAATATTTATCCATCTCTCAATTCCTTTTAATCCCATGTAAGTAAGAGATTTCTTTATGTTTTCCCTGTTTATTTCTAAATTCCTAAGGCTCATCATCCTCATAAGTCTGTACGATAGATTTAAATCTTTTTCAATGATATCTGTTAATCTGTCAAATGATGGTTCTTCCTTGTTTAGCTCTGAAATTACAGATGTGTATTGAATTGGACGCACTTTGTCATTGGATGAACTTGCAATCTTAGGCTTTTCAAAAAAATAACCTTGAAAAAGTGTAAATCCAATTTTCTTTGCGAGTTCAAATTCTTCCTTTGTTTCAACTTTTTCAGCTAAAATAGTCTTTCCCTTTTTAATAGCAATGTTTGAATCAATTATTATTTTTTTTATATCGGTGTTTAAAAAATCGTACTTGATTATATCGCATACATCGATTAGTTCGTAATCCTCACTCGAATGGAAAAAATCATCTAAAGCTATTGTGTAGCCCTTATTTTTTAAATCAAATAATCTTTGAACTAGTGCTTCATCGACTTTTACGTTCTCAAGCACCTCTATTACCATTTTGTCAGGTTTGACTATTTCAAATACATCAGACATTAAAAGTTCTTCATCAAAGTTCACAAAAGCTCTCTTGTTTTCGGTTATTCTCTCTGCTCCAGACTCAAATAACTCCAATATGACTCCTGTTGATGCTCTTAAATTTGACACTTCTTGATTAAAAGAAGTCGTTTTATTATCATTTCTATAAAGCAATTCATATGCAAATATATTTTGCCTTTTATCAAGTATAGGTTGCCTTGCTACAAGCAAAACCGTCACCTTCTTTTAATCATTTTCTTTGTCTTGTTTATAATGCACTATGCTGACCCATTTGTCCCCATCCAAAATCTTTCTGACTCTTTTTTCAAACTCTATTCTTGTAAGCCATACCTGCCTGTTGCAACCAGTGCATAAAAGCTTAATGTCCGCTCCGGTGCGAAGTATTTCCCAGTTGTTTTCACCGCAAGGGTGTCCCTTTTTAAGAGTTACATGATCTCCAACCTCATATTTTAAAATCACGATTTTTCTCCTCCAAGCACTACTATTTTTTGATATGGTATCTCAATGTCCTCTTTCTCAAATTCTTCTTTTATTCTCTTCCTCAAATTCCTTTCGATTGCCCATTGTTCCATTGGAAGAGTCTTTGCAACAATAGTAATCTCTATACCAGAACTGCCTAGTTGAGTAACTCCCAATACAGTAGGCCCATCGATTATCTTGTCATTTTGCTTGAATTCTTCTGTAATTCTACTCAACACACTTATCACATGATCTAAATCTTCCTCATATGCCACTGATACCTTTATCAGCGCTCTCATTCCACCTCTGGTTCTATTTGTTACTTCGTTTATCGACCCATTTGGTATGATGTGAAGTTCTCCTGTAAAATCTCTAATTTTAGTAATTCTAATCCCTAGTTCTTCTACAATTCCCTCTTTAGAACCTATTTGAACATAGTCTCCAACTGAATATTGATTTTCGACCAATATAAAAAATCCAGTAATCATATCCTTTACTAAAGATTGTGCACCAAAAGTTAAAGCAAATCCTCCAATACCAAGAGTTGCAATCAGCGAGGCAGTATTTACCCCAAACATATCAAGACTTATAATTAGAGCAAAGAAAAAAAGGACATATTTTATTATTCGCTTTATAGTCTGTGTCATCGTGATGATCCTGTTCGCAGACTCAATTGTAGATGAGGATTTTCTATTTAGTATTGTCTTGTCAATAACTTTATTGACAATCTTTGTAATGATGTAAGCTGATAAAAAAATAATGATCGAAATAGCTAATTTACCTAGGAAGTTTATATTTCCTAAATCATCTTTAAAAATACTATTTATGATAGATATTAAAAACACCTCCTAGATGATTTTCTTTAACTCTCTTTTATTATCTATTATCGAGATTTCATATAGATTTTTAAAGTCCAAAATTTTATCTTCGTACATTTTAACGATTTTTTCTTTATCTAAAACACTCGCTTTTATTGCAAGGCCGCAGCTTAGAGTTATATCTCTCGGTGTTGGAATTGTTTTTATAGAAATCTTCTCATCTTTTAGAATGCTTTCAGCCCTCATTGCATGATGAGTAGAATCAAATGTCAAAATCAGAAATATATTTTCTCCATCCATTATCCAATCGTCACCACATTAGTTGAATTTCTAATTTTTTCATAAATAGTATACATATTTGATATACTTCCCACTTCTAATTTATCTTTTAAATTGAAATAGTCTAGGCATGTCCCACAAGAAATTATCTCTACTCCAGCTTCTTCAAGGGCTTTTAGGTCATCTAATACTTCACTGCCTTCAACTGTAAGTTTTACACCACTGTTGAAAAACAGGATAGTATTTGGATAAGGTTTGGTTTCTCTTACTGTGTAGATGAAACTTTTAATCAATACTTTGCCTAATTTGTCGTCTCCTCTACCCATATGCTCGGATTGTATGGTTATTACGAAGTTTTCGTCAACTTCAACCATTTTCTTTGTCTTGTTTGAATCTTCATTTGGTTTCTTCTCAATTGTAACTGCAAAAAGGCCACCATCAAGTGATTCGACTTCATAACTAGCATTGATACTTGTTGCAAATTTTATCAAGTTTTCTCTAGCTACTTCATTGTCAACAGTAGTCTTGACTTTACCCTCTTCTATTTTTTCTAATTCATTTTTAGTTAATATTACTGGTTTAGGACACTCTAATCCTCTTGCATCAATCTCTTTCATACACATCTCTCCTCCCATTGTTTCTTTATACCCTATAAGCATATATTATATACATATATAATATATTATATTGATAAAAAATAAAGATGTTAACTAATTTTGCAATAGTTTATATTAATGATATAATAAGTGTATCCATACAATGAGGTGAAAATATGAATATAGATTTCAAATTAGATAAAAATTCAACCATACCTTTGTATATTCAGCTTTATGAAAATTTAAAAATGGCAATAGATAAATTCTCCGATGGTGAAAAGCTTCCATCTATTAGATCACTTTCAAAAGCATTGGAAGTTAACAATGTGACGGTCATTAACGCATATAAAATGCTTGAGCAAGAGGGTTTAGTCTACACAGTAGAAGGAAGTGGCACATATGTCAGAAAGCCTTTAAAAAATTACGCATCGCTTGATTTGGAAGAAGGAGATCTTGAGCTAATGCTTTCAGGCATATTCCCTCACTCTAAACCAAATATAGATTTTGCTAGTGTAACCCCATCACCTGACCTTTTCCCAATTAAAGAATTTAAAGAGTCCTTGATTGAAGTTCTTGACAGAGATGGCGGAAATGCTTTTTCCTATCCTGAAATTAGAGGTTATGAACCGCTCAGAGAGTCTATCTCGAAATTCTTATTGGATAATTACTCGATTAATGTATCAGAGGATGGAATATTGATTACTTCGGGAGGGCAGCAGGGTCTTGATATAGTATCTAAGACTCTTATCGAGCCATTAGATGTTGTATTTGTTGAAAATCCAACTTATCCGGGGGCTTATCAAGCTTTTAAATCCAGAGGAGCAAAGATTGTTGGAATTCCTATGGAAAAAGACGGAATAAATATTGAGATTTTGAAATCATATTTAAAGAGATATTCTCCAAAATTTATATATACTATGCCCAATTTTCAAAATCCCACAACGATTTGTTACAGCGAAGAAAAGAAAAGAGAGCTGTTGAGACTTGCAATCGAGCACAACTTCTATATAGTTGAAGATGATTTCTTGACAGATCTAACTTTCAACAACTCGACTCTTTATCCAATTAAAGCCTATGACAGAAGCGAAAAAGTAATCTTTATAAAAAGCTTTTCAAAGATATTTATGCCTGGAATTAGAGTAGGTTTTTTAACTGTGCCAGAAGAAATATTCAAAGACATATACAAAGCAAAGCACTCTACAGATATATCTTCTTCTGGATATCTGCAAAGAGCATTCGATTTGTATCTGAGAAAAGGATATTGGAAAAACTATATTGAAAATATAAAAGAAAGTTATAAGAAAAAATACGATTTATTCACAAGTGAATTGGATAAATTATCCACCCTTGGAATAAGCTATGCTAAACCAGATGGTGGTTTAAGCGTTTGGGTAAATCTAGACGAAAACATCTCCCAAGCAAAAGTGTATGAAGACTGTTTAAAATTTGGTTTAGCAACTGTTCCGGGAAATGTGTTTTCAATAGATATAAACTCAAATATAAATGCCCTGAGATTAAGTTTTAGTGCTCCTGAGTTGGATGAAATTCCATTAGGGTTCTCTATATTAAAAAATGTATTATCCAACATAAAAAATGGAGATAAAAAAACATATATGCCTTTTGTTTAAAAATAATGGCTAACTCAAATTAGCCATTATATATTTCTTTATTAATTCCAATAATTCTCTTGGCTTTTCTAGCATTATCAAATGATTTGCATCTTTAATTTCATTAAAGGAAGATTTAACAAATGAATCACTGAAATTCTTTTGAGCTTCTCTAGTGTAAAAAGAAGATTTTTCTCCTCTTATTATAAAGACGCCCTTTTTTATATTTTCTAAATCCTTTAAGTAATCGCTAAGCACCAAAGACTTCCAAAGGGAACTCATGCTTTTATTTGGCATTAGTTTCATTTTTTGAAGTGCAATCTCTTTTTCTCTTTTTTTATTTAAAAAAATCTTGTCTATAAACGAAGAAAGAAAATTCTCCCACTCGTTTTCTATCAAATATAAGTCTCTATCTAAATCTTTTATTGTATAAGATCCTTTAAACAACCCATCTTTATAGTTCTCATCATTTAGCATTTTAGTCCAGCTAAGAATTGTCAATAGGTAATTAAAAAATATTTGATAACCAGCTGGATTAAAAAAGGGTAACTTTAATAAGCCTTTTGAAGGGTTATCAAAAAAAGAAATTTAAATATGGAATTACACTATGCAGCGATGT
>JAHDRO010000135.1 GCA_018433265.1 Bacteroidales bacterium | reverse complement strand
GTTTCAATTACGGCTTTGACTTGCAAAAATGTCTGTTCATCCAGAAACACTTTGTTTTTTCCTGCTTTTACGGCTTCTCTTGAGCGTAGTTCATACATCATTCTTACAGCCTCAGCTGCAGCAGTTGCATCATCGAGCATGGAACAGTTTGACATCTTGAAGCCTGTGAGACTTGATATCATAGTCTGGAAATTTAGAAGTGCTTCAAGTCTGCCCTGTGAGATCTCTGCCTGATATGGAGTATATGATGTATACCAGCTGGGATTTTCAAAAACATTTCTGATTATGACTGGTAAAGTTCCTGTGCCATAAAAACCTTGACCAATGAAGGAACGAAAATTTTTGTTTTTGGAAGCAATAGCTTTGAGATTTGAAAGATATGTCTGTTCTGTCATGCCTTCATCTATATCGAGAGGCTTATTAAGCATAATGTCTGAAGGAATTGTTTGATTTATAAGTTCATCGAAAGTGTTCGCATCTATATATGCAAGCATCTCTTTTATTTCCTCTTCTCTAGGGCCGTTATGTCTGTCTGTGAATGAAAGTGACATATTTTGCTATTTATAAAGTTATTATTTATTATTAAAAGTACAAATTTAATTATAAATTCTTAAAATTTGGCAATAAAAATATTTTCATAATTTTGCGAAACTAATTTCAAAATAAATGACTTCACTTAGTAAAAAAATTTCTGAACTGGCAGAACGCAAGTCTAAGGCCACTGAAGGTGGAGGGCCATCTGCTATTGCAAAGCAGATAGCAATGGGCAAACTTCCTGCAAGAGAAAGAATTAACCAGCTTCTTGACGAGGGTTCTTTTTTTGAGTATGATCTTTTCATAGAACATGATGCAAGGGGTTTTGGACTTGACGGAAAAGCATTGGCCGGTGATGGGGTAGTGATCGGGACCGGAACTATCCATGGTAGGCCTGTTGCAATCTATGCACAGGATTTTACTGTTGCAGGGGGCTCTTTGGGTTCAATGCATGCAAAAAAGATCACAAAGATCATGGATTATGCTATGAAGATGCGTATACCTCTTATTGGTATTAATGATTCAGGAGGGGCAAGGATACAGGAAGGTGTCAACGCACTTGCCGGTTATGGTGAGATTTTCTTTAGAAATACTCAAGCAAGTGGCGTAATTCCTCAATTGTCTGTTATTCTCGGGCCTTGTGCGGGAGGGGCTGTATATTCACCTGCACTCACTGATTTTGTATTTGTGGTGGATAAAATATCCAAGATGTTTATTACGGGGCCGGAAGTAATTAAATCGGTACTTGGAGAAGAGATTGACATGGAATCTTTGGGCGGGGCCAGAGTTCACAGCGAGATTACTGGGAATGCCCATTTTTTTGCTTATAGTGAAGCTGAATGCTTTGAACAGATTAAGACACTTCTTGACTATATTCCTGCAAATAATTCATGTAAATGTGCCAGACTTGAGGATTTTCATGAACCCAAAAAGAGTTATAAAATAGAAGAAATAGTTCCTGCCGATCCAACTAAACCTTATGATGTAAGAGATGTTATAAAGGCCTTGACTGACAAGTCTGAGTTCTTTGAAGTCCAAGAGTTGTGGGCAGCCAATATTGTTGTTGGATTTGGGAGAATTGCAGGAATAACTGTTGGTTTTATTGCCAATCAACCTCTGGTACTTGCAGGAGTACTCGATTGCGATTCTTCAGACAAGTCTGCAAGATTCATCAGATTTTGTGATGCTTTCAACATCCCTATTGTTACTATAGAGGATATGCCTGGTTATTTGCCTGGTATTGATCAGGAGCATTCTGGAGTCATTCGTCATGGAGCCAAATTGCTTTATGCATATAGTGAAGCGACTGTTCCCAAGGTTACCGTCATTCTCAGAAAAGCTTATGGAGGAGGTTATATTGCCATGAATTCACGCCATCTCAGGGCAGATTTTGTTTTTGCATGGCCTATTGC
>JAHDRO010000189.1 GCA_018433265.1 Bacteroidales bacterium | reverse complement strand
CATCGTTCTGATCTTACATACATTATAGGGGAAATGATAGGAGAATTGAATGTAGGACATGCATATTCTCAAAATGGAGAACATCCTGAAGCTCCAAGAATTTCAACAGGTTTGTTGGGTGCAGAGTTTTCAAAGGATAAGTCAGGCTTTTTCAAGGTTGAGAAAATAATTCAGGGTGCCAATTGGGACAAGTCAACTCGTTCACCATTTACTATGCCTGGCTCAGAAGTTAAGGAGGGTGAGTTTATACTGTCCATAAACGGTCAATCTGTAAAAGATTGTCAGGATATATTCGAATTGCTTCAGGGAACAGCAGGAGTTGTAACTGAATTTGAAGTTAATTCAGTTCCTGATTTTGCCGGTTCAAGAAAAGTTCTGGCCGAACCTCTTGCAAGTGAGGCATCTCTTCGCTATTACAACTGGGTTGAAAATAATATTCGTAAGGTAAATGAGGCTACAAATGGAGAAGTTGGATATATACATATTCCGGACATGGGAGTGCCTGGCTTGAATGAGTTTGTAAAACATTATTATCCGCAGCTTTCAAAAAAGGCATTGATAATTGATGATCGGGGTAATGGAGGTGGCAATGTCTCTCCGATGATTTTAGAGAGATTGCAACGTACTATTACTTACTTTTCAATGCATACAAACCAGAAAGAGGGTGATGTTAACCCCGTAGGTACTTTTCAGGGGCCAAAGGTATTGTTGGTTAATGAGTATTCTGCATCAGACGGAGATATCTTCCCATATCGATTCAAATATAATAAACTTGGCACTGTTATCGGCCGAAGAACATGGGGTGGAGTTGTAGGATATAGCGGTACAGTTCCTGTGGTAGATGGTGGATCTATTGTTACACCGTCATATGCCCCATTTGCAGCTGATGGAAGTGGCTGGATTATTGAAGGCAGAGGGGTTGAACCTGATATAGAGATATTTAATGACCCTTATAAGGAGTTTATGGGTGAGGATGAACAGCTTGAGAAGGCGATAGAGGTAATTAAGAAGCAGATGAAGGAGTATAACTACAAACCTGCAACAATTCCTCCATTTCCCGATAAAAATCCAAAATAATTTTTAATTGGTATTGTCGAATAAAATTTTTTATACATTTGCATTTCAAAGACTGAATTACCGGAGATAAACTGATGAACCAATTTGCCAACAGTTGCTTATTCTTGATTAGTGGGCTTTTACAGAGTCACACTCCGGTGGTTTTTGCTAAAGAGGATCTATCTCTACTATCTGTTGTCAGCGGTGTCATATCAGTGATTACCTCTGTCATTACTATTTCTGTGATTATTCTAGTCATTAGCACGGGATAGGATCCTTTAAAGTGTAGAAGATATATTTAAATATAAATGAAGCTTGCTTTAACAGGATCCTGTAAAGCAAGCTTCATTTTTTTTTGCATAATTCAAACATTACAGTATGAAAAATTTAAGAAGCACTCTATCAACAACGGGAAGAAAAATGGCCGGAGCACGAAGTCTCTGGCGGGCAAACGGGATGAAAGAAGAACAATTCGGTATGCCGGTGATTGCAATTGTTAATTCATTCACACAATTTGTCCCCGGTCACCTACATCTTCACGAAGTTGGGCAGGAGATAAAGCAAATTATTGAAGCTGAAGGCTGTTTTGCTGCAGAATTCAACACTATAGCCATTGACGACGGGATAGCAATGGGACACGACGGCATGCTCTATTCGCTTCCTTCGAGGGATCTTATTGCTGACAGTGTGGAGTACATGTGTAATGCTCACAAGGTTGATGGAATGATCTGTATATCAAACTGTGACAAAATAACTCCTGGAATGGTAATGGCGGCTATGAGGTTAAATATTCCGTCTGTTTTTGTTTCAGGTGGTCCAATGGAGGCGGGTAGAATTGATGACAAAGATTATGATTTAATTGATGTGATGGTTAATGGTGCTGATGTTTCTTATCCTGAAGAGAAATTGGCAATACTTGAAAAAAATGCTTGTCCTACTTGCGGGTGTTGTTCGGGCATGTTTACTGCCAATTCTATGAATTGTCTGACTGAGGCTCTGGGACTGGCACTTCCCGGTAACGGAACACTTGTGGCCACTCACTCTTTGCGAAAGGATCTCTTTTTAAATGCTGCTAAACTTATAGTCAAAAATACGAAAGATTATTATTTCAATTCTAAAGAAGAGATATTGCCAAGAAACATTGCCACAAAGTCAGCCTTTATGAATGCTATGGCTCTGGATATTGCAATGGGTGGGTCGACTAACACTGTTCTTCATCTTCTTGCCATAGCCAATGAAGCGGAAGTAGATTTTAAAATGGAAGATATTGATTCTCTTTCAAGTATTGTACCTGTTATTTGCAAAGTAGCACCCAACAGCCATTATCATATGCAGGATGTACACAGAGCAGGGGGTGTAATGAGAATTTTGGAAGAGTTGGCATCCAAAGGTGTTTTGGATTTATCTGTTCATAGGGTGGACTGTGCAACTCTCGGAGAGGCAATTGAGAATAACAGCATTCTTAATCGGCAAGTTGATAAGAATGTGGTTAATTTCTATTTAGCGGCTCCCGGCATGAGACACAATTATAAGTTGGGTTCACAAAATAATTATTATGATCAACTTGACAAGGACTCAGTTAATGGTTGTATAAGAGATATAAAACACGCTTATCTAAGAGACGGAGGGCTGGCTGTCTTGAAGGGCAATCTTGCACCAAATGGATGTATTGTTAAAACTGCAGGTGTAGATGACTCTATTTTACAGTTTAGAGGAAGGGCAATTGTTTTCGAATCACAGGAGGAGGCCTCTGAGGGCATTTTGAGTGGCAAAGTTCATCCCGGTGATGTGGTGGTTATTCGCTATGAAGGTCCAAAAGGAGGGCCGGGAATGCAAGAAATGCT